>CAILVZ010000065.1 GCA_903837825.1 Akkermansiaceae bacterium
TTTCCGCTTTCCGCTTTCCGCTTTCCGCTTTCCGTCCTCTGCTTTCTGCTTTCTGCTTTCTGCTTTACCTCCCATGGACTTCACCATCATCACTCCGAGTTTGAACTATGGGCGCTTCCTCGGGGATTGCCTTGCCAGTGTTGCGGGTCAGACGGGCGTGACGCTGGAGCACTTGGTCTTCGATGGTGGATCAACGGATGAAAGCGCCGAGGTAGCCGCAAGGTTTCCACACATTCAATGGCAGCAAGAGGTCGACAAGGGAATGTCTCACGCGATCAACAAAGGATTTGATCAAGCGAAGGGCGACTGGGTCATCTGGTTGAATGCCGACGACCGTCTGAAGCCCGGGGCGCTGGCAATGCTTCTTCCCATTCTTGTTCGCTCCACTGCCGACGTCGTCTATGGCGATTGGGATTTCGTGAACGAACTCGGAATCTATCAACGAACGGTGAAGTCGTTAGAGTGGTCGTGGTTGATCCACATCCACCATCATTGCTATGTCGGATCGACTGCAGCATTTTATCGGCGCACGAGCGTGATCGACTGCGGCTACCGACTTCTCGAGGACTTTCGTTATGTGATGGACGGCGAGTTTTACGCACGTCTCGATTCGAGCCGCAAACGCTTTGAATATGTGCCGCTGAATCTAGCAGACTTCCGGATGCACGAGTCAAATGCTTCGCAACGACACTTGGCGAAGACCCGCGACATGGAGATCATTCTCGCGGCAGAGCGACAGCACGTGGAATCCCGGGCCATCCGCAGGGCTTACGGGATCACCCTTTTTGAAGATCCGTACTTGAACGGACTGGTCGATGGCTTGCTGTGGATTTTTGCGAGAGGATGGAAGGTGATCCTTAAATGGTAGGATACCGAACGTGTTGATTCAGGAAATCTCACTTTGACCTCATGGCACGCAAATTGTAGAATGCACTTGTGCGAATTTCGTCTCATCAAAAATTGACAATCCTTCATGCGGTCCATGAACAGGATCCTCAGGCGAAGGTCATCCTCTTTGGCTCACGGACGAAGGACGACCAGCGCGGGGGCGACATCGATCTATTGGTCATCTCGGATCAGCTTGATTTTCGCAAGCAGTGGAAGATCCGTAGAGACATTCTCGATGAGATCGGCTGGCAAAAGCTGGATCTGTTAGTTTGCCCGACTGACCAACTCGGCTCCGGAATTGCACGTTTGGCGATCGAATCAGGTATTTCATTATGAACGCAGACCCAGTTGCAATTTATTTGAGAGACAGCTTAGAGGAGCTCAGTAGGGCGCTCGCTTCGCCACTGAGTCGAACGCAAAAAATCGCTTGATCGCAAAATCCTAGTGAAGCTGTCTTCTCTTTATTTTGCGTTTTTTTGCGGCTGAACATCGACAACATTCCCATATGTCTCCTGCTCTAAAAATTGCAGCCGTATTTGCGACGATGAATCGTGCGGCTACGGCGGTGGCTTGTGTGAGAGCGCTGGCCGTGCAGTCTCGCCCGCCCGATCTAGTGATCGTTGCGGATAATGTTTCTAATGACGATACCGTGGCGGCGTTAGAGGCGATGGCCGATCTGCCATTCCCCTTGATCGTGCATCGGATGGATGAGAATCGCGGCAATGCCGGCGGCGTGAAGGAGGTCATGGAAATGGCCTTTGCTGAAGGAGTCGACGCGGTTTGGATTCTTGATGATGATTCGTGGCCGCGCGCAGCGGCGCTGGCGGCAATGTTAGATGGACCATGGGATCCGCAGGTGGTGAGGCATCCGCTTCAGATTGACCCACGAACGAATCAGTTCACGTGGCCCTTGCAAGTCACGGATGGCAAGGGTGGGTGGCGCCTCATTTCAAATGTGACCGAGCTACCTGATGATGAGTGCGTCCGCAGTAGAATTTCATGGACCGGAGCGCTTCTTTCACGGGAGGTGCGTGAGGCAATCGGCCCCGTGAATGGCGACTTGTTCATCCGTGGCGAAGATGAGGAATATCCGTTGCGCATGGAACAAGGTGGGTTCCCACAGGAAGCGAGACGAGGCGCGGTGATGGATCATCCGGGTCCGCAAAATTTAGTTTGTTGGACTCTTCTGGGTAAGAGTTTCTTTTTTGAGCCCGGTCTCTCGGACTGGAAGATCTACTACAAAGTCCGTAACATGGTTTGGATCAAACGCAAACAATCGGGCAACCGTCGAGCGATCCTGATGGCGACTGTGTACGCATTGGCGGCCTTCCAGATCGATGGCATCGGGCGCCTCACGTTGATTTTCAGTGCCGCCTGGGATGGCTGGCGCGGCAACCTTGGGAAATGGAAAGGCCACCCCAGTTAGAAAAAACTTGGGTCCCGCCGGCTGGATTTCACTTCTGCTCTCCCGCTGGATCTTCGCGGTCAAACGAGACCAGGCGCGGTTTAGCTTTTTTGAGAAATCTCCAAATCCAAAGCGCCAAGACGACGCCGGTGAAATCGCATAGCAGATCCAGAATATCCATCGGGTCGAATCCAAAGCCAAATGCCGTTTCGGCAATTTCAATTGAAAGCGAGAGGATCATCCCAAGAGTACCTGCTGGCCTTGAACCGACCAAACTGGCGGTGATGAGCGTTGGGACCAAAATCATGATCACATGCAAAATCGCCTTCGCCTGACCCACGAATGTCTTAATCCGAAGCACGAGAGATCCCTTCGGAGGGAGTTTTCCCACTGACTCGACCGCCTTCTGAGGGGGTGGTGTTAGGCTTGACGGCACCGCCAATGGCGTGGGAGCCACTCTGGGCGGCGCTTGCCCGCTGAAGCGAGCTTCCCTTTCGATGGCAAACGAAGCCCCAAACGGGCGAATCTGATACCATGGACCAGGCACAACGCATTGGGCACCAAGCACCACCCACATCAGAGCGGCAAGCATCCGACGAAATCGCCCGCCATTTTCAAATTCGCCGATCCAGGCCCAAACCCACCATAGCCACGCTCCCGCAACGAGCCACCGGCCGATTTTCCACCATGACGTATTGCGAACCGCCGTGGCCTCAAATCCACAAAGCTCGAGATCTCCCGATTTCCCAAGATTTTCGAGCCGCAACACCGGACTTAGCGATCCTTTTTGCGGGCGTAAAACAAGATCCGTCCGCTCACCTCGATGGTTGAGTCGACCGGAGGCAAATGAGTCACTTGCGGATGTCGCATCGACGCCGTCTTGCCGCCACTCGATGATGCAGCGCCCATCATCCCAGACCTCCTTGCCGGGAATGAGGTCATTGGTGGCGATTCTTGATCGGATGTGCAGAAAATCGCCGGGATTCATTTTTGGCAAATCGATTAAATCGACCACCCTGGGGTGTGCCGAATCCACGCGGAGCCGGATGCGGGTCTCAGATCCTGAGCCGAGCCACTCCGCTCCTGGCGTCGGAGTGGAATGCTGCCGCAGATCTTCCGCGTTGATCATGAACGAATCAGGAGATCGCTCGAAGCGGTGTTGCCAAATCAAGTAAACCGCCACCCAGAGGACCAGGAACGTCCACATGAAGTTCAATTGGCGCATGCTTCGGATCTTCAGCACGCTTCACGGGTTTTCCAACTCAAATCCCTGTCGGTCAACGCAGATCAGCGTAATTGCCAACCCTCCGCATTATGGGGTTGCAATCGCAGCGCCTCCCCCAAAGATGCTTGTGCACCTAAGTCGATCCACCTGGGTTTAAAAATTCCTCAAACCGAGATCATGTTTCCGTATCTTCCAAAATGACTAACAGCCGAAAAGATTCTTTAATTTCGGAAGGACTGCAAATTGTGGACGCACTGCTCGTCTTCGTCGCATTCTGGCTTGGGGGCCTCATTCGATTTACCATCGGGCGCGGGACTCAAGATGAGGTTCTACGGGGCGAGTCACTGAGTTGGATTCTTTTCATCGCAGTCCCACTTACCCCTCTAGCGCTGCGCCAATTCAGGTTTTATCAACACCTCAGGCACAAATCGTTCAGCACGGCCATTTCGCAAATTTTTCAGGTTCTTCTGATTGTCACGCTGGTTCTTTCGTCCTTTCTGGTGTTCACCAAACAACCTGATACGCGGCGGCTTGTTTTTGGCTTTGGCTTGTTGATCTTGGGTGTTTTACTCTTCACACGAGACCGTCTCACTCAACTTTGGCTGAATTCGAGGCTCAGAAACGAGTCCGACCACGAGCGGATCGTGATTGTTGGCACCCAAAAGGAGACCGCCGACTTGCTTGCCTATTTGGGCTTGGGCATCACCGGGAGCTGGAACGTGGTGGCACAACTCGACCTGTTCAGTTTCCAAGTGAGCAACTTCTTCGAGTTATTGAAAAACGAATCAGTGAGTCGTGTAATCTTCGCTGCAGGCTCCTCAGAGTTCGACAAAGTGGCACTCGCTGTCGAGGCGTGCGAGCTACAAGGCGTCGAGGCGTGGATCTCGGCCTCGTTCATCAGCAGTCGAATCGCCCGCCCCACCTTCGACGTGATCGGCAATAAGCCGATGCTCGTATTGCGCTCGACCCCAGAACTTTCTTGGGCACTGCTCTTCAAAGCCGTAATTGACCGAGTCGGTGCTCCATTGCTGATTCTCGCGACCTCTCCTTTCTGGATTTTCGCGGCCATCGGCATTCGCTGGTCCGACCCAGGTGCGCCAATTTTATTCTCTCAAATGCGGGCTGGCAGATATGGCAAGCCTTTCCGAATTTGGAAGTTCCGCACGATGGTCGCAAACGCTCCCGAATTGCTAGACCAAGTCAAAGAAGATCATGGAAACCAGATGGATGGACCGGTCTTCAAACTCAAAAATGACCCACGGATTTTCCCCTTCGGCGCGCTGCTTCGTAAGCTTAGTATCGACGAGCTCCCACAACTTCTGAACGTGTTCTATGGCGAGATGAGCTTGGTAGGACCAAGACCTCTTCCAACCTATGAGGTGGATGCATTCAGCGAAATCACCTACCGCCGCCGCTTAAGTGTGAAGCCTGGAATCACCTGTGAATGGCAGGCAGGAGGCCGCAATAAAATCACCAGTTTCGATGCATGGGTGAAAATGGATCTCGAATACATCGACAACTGGTCGTTGCTTCTGGACTTGAAAATTCTGCTTAAGACGATTCCCGCGGTATTGTTTAGCAAGGGTGCTTCTTGAAAATCGCCCTCAACCCATGATGGTTCCCGCGTTCAGCCATCTCGAGAGGCACACCGCTGGTTCATTGATCGATTCTTGATTTTGTGTCCATTTTCACCTCCATTTTCCTAGTCGCAGGGTTGATCCTGTCGGTATTGATCGGGCCACAGACTCGTCCTTGGACATGGGGACCCGCGATGCTCATGCTTGGGCTTTCCACCGCTTCGACCTTGCCGAACCTGTGGAAAAAAGGGCTGGAAGCAAAGGACTTGGGGTTTGTCGTGCTCGGTGGGTTCACGGTGAGTTGGTTCGCATGGCGAGCCTATGCATCGCCCGTTGCCGAACTCGGGCAAGCTGACCTCCTGCTACTTGCTGGAGCCGCCGCCGCATTTTTCAGCATGCGCGGCTGCGATGGCCATGGGGTCGCTGGGCGCATCGTGATTTGGGGCGTCGCGCTGCTCCTGCTGGCCAATGCGATTGCCATCGGCATGCAAGTGGCCGACCCGGCGTTTAGCCCAATCATCCGTTCGCGAGCCTCCCAGTTTCCCTCCGGTTTTTATGGCCACTACAATGAGTCTGCCAATTTTTTAATCGGATCGTCGCTGCTTGTTGCCGCTGCCGCCTTGTGGGGCGATGGACGAAAATTCACACGATTCCTCTGGGGACTCATTGCAATCGCCGGCCTCGTGGCAGTGTATTTCACTCGGTCCCGGGGCGGCATTTTGGCGGCAGCCGTGGGCACGGGAATTCTCGTGATCATGTCGATTTCAGTCGCCCACCGGCGGGGAGCTCGATGGTTTGGGCCGTTGCTGATCGCGATCCCTCTGATCGGCTTAGGAATTTCTGCCTACTTATTCTCGGGCTGGGACGACTCCCAAGAACTGCGACACGCTACCACCCACAACATCCTCGACAACGACTGCCGACTCTATTTCATGGGCATCGCCCTGACTTGCATTTCAACGCACCCATGGTTGGGCGGAGGCAGCCAGAGCTTCAGCTGGGAATCACTGCAAATTTTGAGCCAGGATTTGATGGGGGCTGTCGCTAACAAACCGGAAATGGTTCACAATGAACTGCTGCAGGCGGCGACGGACTACGGCTTGATCGGAGCAGGTTTGCTGATCGGCTTGCTAACCGCTTCCGCTTTCATCGCTCT
Organism: Akkermansiaceae bacterium; assembly: GCA_903837825.1. Classification (GTDB taxonomy): domain Bacteria; phylum Verrucomicrobiota; class Verrucomicrobiia; order Verrucomicrobiales; family Akkermansiaceae; genus Luteolibacter. The sequence continues at coordinate 6,252 of CAILVZ010000065.1, forward strand.
ATTTGCGATTTTTTTGCCCGAGACCTCAGAGAAGTCGTCGTCGGGTAGTAGCTGGCACGTTGGTGGCATCGCGGGCCTTGCTGGGATGTTTGTGCAGTCCTGCTTCAGCTTTGTATTTCATCTTTTGCCCGGCATCGTTTTGCTTGGAATCTGTCTCGGTGCCAGCTCTCGATCCACCGCCACCCCAGCACCCAACCGGAGAGGGATGGTTGCCAAATCGATTCAGACCTTGACCATTCTTGGGTGTCTTTTCCTATTGATTCCAGCCGGATGGAAAGGATCTCAAGTGACGCAAATTCTATGGCCCACCTACTTCAGCAAGGCCTCTCGCCCCGGCGATGATTCAAGCTTGGCTGCCCTTGCCAAGGCCATCCAAATTTGGCCGCAGGCAGAATTCCACAAAATGCGAGCCATGATCTTGCATCGTTCATTCAGCTCGGCCTCTGGCAGTCAAAAGGTCGCCACGGCCCGCGCCGCACTGTCCGAGTTCCATAAAGCGGGTGAATTGAATCCGAACGAGCCTTCTCACTTCGTAAACCAAGCCAACCTCCTGAGCTATCTCAAACAAGACGCTGATGCCGAACGGGCCTATCATCAGGCGATCCAACTTCAAGGAGGCATGGAATCAGGCTACCGTGGGCATTTCTACCTTGCCACCCACCACTTCAACCAAGGCCGCCGAGCCTTATTTGAAAACAAAAACGCGAAAGCGCGCGAGGCGTTCGAAAAAGCCGCCACGGAAATCGAACTGGCTGCCGCACAATCGTCGGCCCAAGTGATGGGCAATGAGGAACGCATGAGACGAATTTCCATCCACGACAATCTTGGCAGCACTCGGGAGAATACCGGAAATCTCAAAGGCGCGATGGAATCGTATCATGCTGCAGCCAGCATCCCTGGCGGAGAATCGGTGCATTACCGCGAAGGCGTCTTACTCAGCAAAACTGCCAATGCCTTGTCGGAAAATCGCCACTCCGGAGAAGCACTTGGCTACCTCATTGAGGCCAGACGAAGGATCAGCATGGCGCCTGGCGTACCCGAACGGGTGACTCCTCTGGCAAAATCCCAGTTCACCACCCAACTCGACCAGACCATCAACTCAATGAAGGAGGCGAAAATCGAAGCCATCCCCTGCCCTGAAACCCCGCGCTAGGTTCCTTTCGCTTAAGTTTCGCGAGCATCATGTTGCCCATCTTCCTCGCCCATCCTACTAGAGATTCTTGATCTGCCCCCACTGAATTTGTTTCTCAGAAAATCCTGCTAGAAATTTTTGCAGTTTCGCATCGGCCTCTCGGACGGATATTTCCTCTTCGATCCAATCCATTTTCCCATACCACATCGAAACCGATGCGTAAGCCCAGCGTTGGTCCATCCCTCTCACCAAGCGGTCTTTCATGTCAATGAACGTCCGCGCCAAATGATCATTGGTCACCACGTCGTGCCCGACAAAAAAATAGTAGGTTAGGCAATTCATTTTGGCATATTCTTCCCGATTCGAATTGCTGGGAACCCTCCTCGACTGAATCGAGACCAGGCGCTTGGTGATCAACTGACGGCCATTGGCGAGATTCAACAATCGGTCTCCAGACTCCATAATGTGATGCCCTTGAGCTGGCATGCAGCGCTCTGGCCGGTGGATCGAGTTATTCAAATCCGCGCCGGATAGGACGATCGAAAGATCCAAACGGTCTGGCACGACATAACCATCCAAATCAAATTCCCCGGGCCTTGCCGCGAGACAAATCGCTTTGGAAAAACGGGTATCTGGCGACAATGTCCCTAACTCCTCAGGGCTCGCGACCTGCTTGCGCAGTATCCAATCGCCCGAGCGTTCTGGCAAATCCATGATTACCGCCGATTCTGCCACCTTGCCGACTTTCGGCAGAAAATAAATTGCACTCAGCGTGACGCCCAAAAATAGGGGCAGTATCCAATTGGGTTTCGTCATGATTCTGGAATCGTTGCGCTAGAATCTTCTTTTGAGCGCGTCACCACAACGCGTCGCAGTCTGCGTTGCTCGGACTTCCGCCAAGGCATCCCACCCTCAAGGGATGAATGAAGGAGCAGCAATAGCATCATTGAAAATGGATAGAAAAGCAGCAACCCAGACCAGTCATGCCAAGTATTGGTCGCCCACTTCGCATTGCCATACTCAGCGATCACGAAGATCGAAATCACCCGAAGTGCGTTCCCAACAATGGCCAAGGGAAATGCTGCTAGAAAAAGCACAACCTTCTTCCAAAGCGCCATCTTTGCAATAAACGCCCAAGCAGCAGAAATCATCAAAAGCGCCATGAGTGAACGGATACCACTGCACCCTTTGGCGATATCCAGTGGCTCCCAAGCCCCTTTGATCGGCAGCACCTTGGTGCCCTCCACATATGTTTCGACCCCGAACAAGCCGGACCCATGGTGTGCCAGCGAGGTGGCAAGCAACTGAAGATGCGTCGTGGCCTGCTGAAAACTCGGTAGCGGTATCGCTAGCCAAAAGAAAAACAAAGGAAAGGTCAGGATTTTAGCGACCCTCCATCCCCACAAGTAACAAGCGCCCCCCCAGAAAAAAAATGGCAAACCCGCCATGGCAATCCGAGGCTGAAGCGTGCGAAATGCGGCAACGTATAAGATAACCCCTATCGACAAAATCCCCAGTCCCCACCAACTTCCCTCACCGCTCACCCTCTTGAGGTCCTTGAATCGGTAAATCACCAATCCGATGATCACTAAGGGAAACATGAGCCCGTGCTCGTAGTCAGTTTCGCCATTCCACGCACTGTAAATCCAATTAAGAGCCGACTGAGAGCGGCTCGAACCGTAACGATGCTCAAACCCGTAAAACCAAACCAACACGCCCAACGAGAGTAAAATCGAAATCCACGCCCCGAAACCCACCCGAGGTAAAATCGTTCCTTGGTGAGGTTCTTGTGCAGGAGTGGTTAAGTTGGCGGACATCCAGAAATTTAGCATTGATGAATTTCGAGCAAAGTATTGCCGACAGACTTTCTCCTGTCAACAATACCCCCGGCTTCTTGCTTACCGACACCTTTTCATGAAAATCATCAGTGGAACCGCTCATCGTGACCTTGCCCAGAGCATCGCAGAAAACCTTGGCCAAAGCTTAGCCGACGTCCACGTCTCAGCATTCCCTGATGGAGAAACTGAAGTGAAAATCAACGAAAACGTCCGCGGGGCTGATGTCTTCATCATCCAACCCAGCTGCCCACCGACGAACCACAACATCATGGAATTGTTGATCATGGTGGACGCCGCCCGCCGTGCCAGTGCCGAGCGGATCACCGCCGTGATGCCATTTTTTGGATATGCTCGGCAGGACCGAAAAGACCAACCGCGTGTACCAATCACCGCAAAACTGGTCGCCAATCTTCTGACGTCCTCTGGCGTCAACCGCGTCCTCACGATGGATCTCCACGCACCCCAAATCCAAGGGTTTTTCGACATCCCAGTGGATCACCTTTATGCGAAATCCGTGCTGATCAGCTATCTGCGGGAACGCCACCCCGACACCTCAAACCTCACCGTCGTCTCGCCCGATGTCGGTGGCGTAAAAATGGCCCGCGCCTACGCGGATGCGCTCGGAGCCGAGCTCGCAATCGTCGCCAAACACCGAGTCAGCGCAACCCGTGTCGAAGCCATGAACGTGATCGGCGAAGTCGAAGGAAGAGATGTGCTCTTAGTCGACGACATGACCGAAACTGCTGGAACGCTCACCGCTGCGGCTGAAATCCTCCACAAAAGTGGCGCAAGACGAATTTACGCAGGGGTCTCCCACGCCATCCTCGCGGAGCTCGGCCAACAACGCATCCGTGACTCCGCCATCGAGGAGGTCATTACGACCGATTCCGTCCCGCAAGCGGTCGGCCCGAAGGTTCGCGCCGTCAGCATTGCCCCACTCATGAGCGAAGCGATCCGACGGATCCACAGCGGCCAATCGATCACCTCACTTTTCTCGTTGTGAGAGAATTCAGGCCGATTCTTTAAACAATTTTTTGACAAGAGCGCTCTGGGCCGTTAAACACCCCGCCCCGCACTGGGTTCAGTATCCCCCGGCGGCAATCAATACCAACGCCCTTATTCGTTATGGCCAAAAAGACATCGCTTAAAGCAGCTACACGCGCTCGCACCGGCTCCGGCCGCCTCAACCAAATGCGCCGTGAAGGCTGGGTTCCATCCGTCATCTACGGACGTGGAACCGAAAACATCAACCTCAAGGTCGATGCCAAAACCTTCTCTGAACTCCTTGCCCACAGCAGCTCGGAAAACATCCTAGTGAACCTCGAAATCGAAGGACAAGGCACCCGTCTCGCCTTCCTTCAGTCGATCCAGCATGACCCACTTTCCGGCGCCGTGCTTCACGCAGATTTCCGTGCCATCGACGAAAATACGGCAATTGTCGCCCACATCCCAACCCACCTCAATGGTGAGTCCGTCGGCGTTAAAGCCGGAGGCTTGGTCGAGCAATACGTTCACGCCATCGAAATTTCATGCCTTCCAAACGATCTTCCTGAAACGATCGAGGTCGACATCAGCCACCTTGAAATCGGGGCATCGCTTCACATCGGCGACATCACCTACCCAGCGGGCGTCCGCGCCACCCACGCAGCGGATGTCGTCGTTGCCCACATCGGCAAGCCAGCCGCCGCCGTTTCCGAAGCTGCTGCAGGCTAATTGCCCCGCGCAGTGATTTTTGCGTAACGCCCGGCCTGCTAATGCGGTCCGGGCGTTATTTTTGACGAAAAACCCTTTCCCGACCTTATGTCCTTTTCGCTCATTGTAGGCCTCGGAAACCCAGGAAAAACCTACGAGGAAACCCGACACAATGTGGGCTTCATGGTCCTAGATCGCCTCGCGACCAACTCTGGCGTCACGTTTGAATCCTCCCCAAAATGGCAGAGCCACATCGCCAAGCTCCCAGCCAGCGGCACCCTGCTCCTTAAGCCCCAGACATTCATGAATTTAAGCGGACGTGCCATCCAGCAGGTTCTCTCATTTCACAAGTGGCTCCCAGAGCAAATGCTGGTGGTTTATGACGATGTCGCCCTGCCGCTCGGAACCCTCCGATTTAGGGAAAAAGGCTCCGCTGGCGGCCACAATGGCATCAAATCGATCATCCAACATTTGGGGACCGATACTTTTCCCCGTCTCAAAATCGGCATTGGGGGAAGCCGCCCAGGCGAAATGGTTGGCCACGTCCTTGGAAAATTTTCACCTGATGAACGACCGATCGTGGAAAACATGCTTGCCACTGCGCTCGAAGCCGTTCAGCTTTCGCACTCCCAAGGCATCGCCACTGCGGCGCTTCGCTTTCACACACGCAACACTCCACTCCCAGCACCATCCCATGAGTCGCAAATACCAAGGCCTGATCGTCCTTAACACCAAATCCCTCGAAGGCAACGTTGACGATCTCGTCTCCGCCATCTCCAAAGATTTTGAAGCCGAAGGCGCCAAAGTCGAAAAAGTCGCCCAAATGGGACGCCGTCAGTTCGCCTACAATGCCCGCCACCTCGAAGCAGGTCATTACGTGAACTACACGTTCAATGGCGCACCTGAGACGATCACCAAAATCCAAAGCCGCCTCCGTCTCAACGATCACGTGCACCTCCAGCATTTCGTGCGGGTCGCTTGAACTAGCCCCACCGTGGGCATTGAACCCTCAAAATCCTCCTTCTTATGGCAAATCTCAATAAAGTCATGCTGATCGGAAATCTCACTCGAGATCCCGAACTTCGCCACACACCCTCCGGCAAGTCTGTTGCAGAACTTGGCCTTGCCATCAACCGCTCATGGACCAACGACCAAGGGCAGAAACAAGAGGATACCACCTTCGTCGATGTCAGCGTCTGGGGACGCCAAGCTGAAGTCATCCAACAATACGTGACCAAGGGCAGCCCGATCTACATCGAAGGTCGACTCCAACTCGACAGTTGGGACGACAAGGCCACCGGACAAAAACGCAGCAAGCTCCGCGTGATCTGCGAAAACTTCCAATTTCTCGGCGGTAAAGCGGGTGCACCCGGAACAAACTCCAGCGGTGGTTCATCGGATCGCCCATCTCAAGGCGCCTCTTCAAAATCACCTAAAGGTGCATCAGCCGCGCCAGCCGATGACTTCCAAGAGGACGACGACATCCCATTCTGATCCTCTCATTGACCTTCAAATCGAATCAGCGAGGCCGTTCAGCGGCCTCGCTTTTTTTGTGCAAATCGCCCGAACAACGCGACAGTCTTTCAACCACCATCCCACGCATGCCTCAATTATCATTCATCACCCGATTGGCCACCTTGTCAGTCTTTCTAACATCCTGTGCCGTGCTCCCAACACCATTTCAAGGGAAAGGCTCGACGCACGACGCTCTCGGCCATCGCCCAGGGCCTAGTGGATTCAAGGTGGTAATGATCGATGCTGGCCACGGAGGCAAAGATAGCGGAGCGGTGAGCCGATTCACCGCCCAAAAGGAAA
>CAILVZ010000066.1 GCA_903837825.1 Akkermansiaceae bacterium
CACCTGATCCGTTTGGCGCTTTCGGTGAAAAAATCAGTTGTCGAATTTGACGAGTTTGAGATCGACATTCGCCGGTCTATGAATTACGGGCACAGTTTCGGACATGCGCTGGAGGCCTTGACTAATTATGGGATATCTCACGGCATCGGCGTAGTGCTGGGCATCATGGTTGAAAACGAAATTTCGTATCGGCGGGGGCTCCTGCCGGCCGACGAGCGCGACCGCATCTTGCGGCTGGCGAATCAGATCGTCTCGGACCATGTTTGGGACGTTTTCCAGAAAGTTAACTTGGACGGAATTCTCGATCTCCTAAAGCGTGATAAGAAAGCGGAGGGCCCGGTTCTCAAATTGGCAACCTTGGCACACATTGGGCGCATCGATTTCCTGGACTTACAGTTGGATCACTCAGGGGAAGCAGAGGTCAGAGGTGCCTATGCCAGTGTGGTTGAAGCTGTAGGCAAAAGCCGTAATGCCTGAAGCAGTTGTTTTAGTTGACTTCGGGGCAAGCAGGATCAAGGCGGTTCACTATTCGCTCTCCAAGAATCGCGTCATTTCTCGCTGTGAGTCTGCCTCCCCAAAACTACGTTACGGCATTGCAGGCGAAGTTGAGGGAAATCCAGAGGATTACTGGCAAGCACTGGAAGCTACCGCCGGACAACTAATTGCGAACGAGCCGGAGATTCAGGATATGTGGCTGTGCTCGGAAATGCACGGATTCTTGCTCGCGGACTATGCCACTGCGCAGCCAGTCACAGGATACATAAGCTGGCAAGATCAGCGAGCCTTGGCTTCCATGGGCAAGCCGAACAATGCGATGGACCGCATAGGCGAACTAAGTCCTTCCCTGTTGTCTGTGACGGGGATGCAATTGCGTTCCGGTTTGCCCGTGGCCGGTTTGGCCTTTCTCCGTCAAGTCAATTGGCCCCGCGGCTCTCTTCGGTTTCTAACATTGGTGGACTGGCTTTTGCTGCGAGGCGGCGAAACCAATCCTCGTTGCCACCCCACTTTGGCAGCTGGCACTGGGCTGTATTCGCTAGCCCTTAAGGATTGGTCACGCGACCTCCTACAAGCCATCGACATTAATCCAAAGTATATGCATATGTCGCCAGTTATCGACGGTAGCACTACACTGGGGACAATTCAATTACGTGGTAAGGAAATTCGCGTTTGGGGTGGGTTAGGGGACCTTCAAAGTGCCGCATACGGATTGGATTTCCCCCTCCGTTCTTCCATTCTGATCAATTTGGGAACAGGGTCCCAGGTCATGGCCATTACGCCATCGCAACCGGTAGGCATCGAAGTTCGGCCCTCCGCGTTGGGTACACTCACGCACGCTATCACACACATTCCCGCTGGACGTGCACTCAACTGCTTTGCGAAATTCATTGACGGGTGTGCCCAACAAGGCGGTGGCGCCCCACTTTTTTGGCGCCTGTTTGGCCAATTGCAAGCCGACGCAGTGCTTGCGGCAGATGTCTGCTTGGACTTGAATATCTTCAGCTCCGCCTGGCGCTTTAAAAATGGTGGCAGCGTTTCTAAAATTATAGAAGGTAGCTTTGAACTCCCATGGTTTATGCACTCGTTAGCGAAATCGTGGTTAACGCAATACGCACAAGCACTCGAGGCTATTCATCCCCATCATCCGAGTGACACATTTCTTCTCGGCGGCGGCTTGTCCCGGCGTGGTGACTTTATAGCGCCGGTGCTGGAGTCA
>CAILVZ010000067.1 GCA_903837825.1 Akkermansiaceae bacterium
CCTTCCTTTCCATCCGAAGAAGAGCAACCTTGACAAAAGATCCATGACCTCCCATCAATCCGTCGCACCCATCCACCATAGCTTAGCTTAGCCGCTGCGTGGTCGGATTTTTGGGGCCAGCTCAGAGTGAGCCAGCGCGAGACATCTCGTAAGGGTCATGTGATTTCACGCGAGTTTAGGCTTTCCATGCATCCGTGGAGTCACTTTGCTCATTCATGCCGTCGAAGCACGACTGGAAACACATATCCCACACGAGCTACAGCGCCTTCAAGGCTCTGCCCTTGTGGTTTTGGTTGGTGTTTCTTGCATTTCTTGGGGTATCTGTGGCCATTTTGCTACCTAGGGAATTGATGATCTTGGAGATCGTCCGTCGCGACAGCCCGAGTTGGTCGGCACCTGGGCTGAAGTTTCTTTCGACCATCGGTGAGTTTCATTACCTCAATCTCATTGGCACCCTACTGCTGTTGGCCTGGGGGTATTTGGCGAAGAGCCAACGGATTCAGCGGATCGGATTGAGCTTTCTGCTGGCAGGGATTTTGGCGGGGATGACGGTTCAAGTGGTCAAACCACTGGTGGGGCGTCCAAGGCCATCGCATTGTGTGAGTAGCCACCTCGGACCGCTGGATTTTGCCGGGCCCACGCTCAATCGTCGTTTTTACAGTTACCCGTCGGGGCACACGGCGACCACGGTGGCTGCGTGTACCGTGGTTGCCATTGGTTTTCCACGATTGATTGTTCCGTGCATTCTTTTGAGTTTGGGAATGGCTTGGTCACGAATGTTTCAGAATGCCCACTTTCCGATCGATACCGTTCACGGTGCCGGGCTCGGGCTGATTTTTGGCTATGTGAGCATGAGCTGGACCCGCCAGAGATCCTCGGCTGAGGCACTGGAAGTGGTGGCGAAATCCTCGGAGTCGGCGGTTGATCTGCCAGAAATCGTCGAGGGCTAAATCAATTTTTCCGCTTTCGCACGAATGCGAGTTCCAGCCAGCTGTTGGTTCCGGGATTCCACCCTTGGACGAACTCTGGAGCACCCGCATCGCTTGGCAATTTCTTCAAAGCCTCCACCGTGTGATCATCGACCGGAGTGAGTGCCTCGCGGTGGATCAAGGCACGCAGGCATGGGCCATCGAGCCGCCAGCGCCGAGTGCAAACCACCGTCAGCGCGGCATCATCGTCGGTGGTGAGAAAATTCCATGGCCGCTGGAAATACCAGACCAGGCTGGGTTCCGCAAAGCCGTGGGCGTTGAGTGGTCCAGGCTCAGGCTCGCCCACAGCGTGGTGAAGCCGGACCGTCAAATGGGCATTCCGAGCCGCTTGAAAAGTTGGCCACAAAATCACGCATCCGGTGGCGGCCAGAAAAATCCCTAACAACTGCCGGCCTCGCGAGATTTGCAAGCTTGCGGTACCAAGCAGCAGAAACATCACGCCTAGTCCGACTGCGGCGGTGGGTAGTGCATGGTCGCCGACCCGATTCAATCCAAGCAATCCAATGGCGAATGCGAAGGTGCCGCACAACCAGGGGATGCCCACTGCGATGCCGCACCAGACTTTGCCGGCCCACTTGAGCGGGTTGCTTGCTTTGGCGGAGAGCAATGCGATGAGCACCATGAGTCCCGGATAGCCTGGCAGGATGTAGTGCGGCAGTTGAGTCGCGTAGAAGCTAAAAATCGCAAAAGGCGCAGCGAACCAGCCGAGCATCAGTGCGCGTTGCCAGTCGAGTGCGCGCCAAGTGTCGCGGAGTGCTCGGGGCATGACTGATGTCCATGGCAGAAGGAGTGGGATCATCACGAGCAAGTAATACAGCCCCGGCAGGGAGGTTCGTTTGTTGAATGCGACCGTCCCTCGCTCCACCACATGCTTGCCGATTCCGATGTTGAAATAGGCGCCCTTCGTCTCTAACAGCGCGGGGATGCCCCACAAGGCGACCAAGGCCAAGGCGGGAATGATGGCGACCCCAAAATGAAGGGCGATTCCCGCCAGCGGTTTGGCCGATCGGTTGGTTTTCCAAAGTGCCAATCCGCCGAGCGCAAGTGCCAATCCTGGGATGAGAAATGCAAGTGGTCCTTTGGCAAGGAAGCCCAAGGCCAGGCTTCCCACGAGGCCCCAAAACCAGCGGTCGAATTGCAAGCGATGCGATCCGGCGCGCACAGCGATTTTCAGCAGGCAGAGCATCGCGGCGGCGATCCATAAAACTAGCAACACATCCGCGACGGCCAGGCGTCCATGTTGCATGACTTGGAGGCAGGTCAACCAGGCGGCCCCCGCGACGAAGCCGCGCAAATTTGAAGCTCCAAGCAATACGGCGATCTCAAACAAGATCAACGCGATCAGCCACGAGGACACCACCGAGTGAAGGCGCACGGCCATTTCCGTTTTTCCGAACAGAGCGAGGCCTAGCTCCATGCTCCAGTAGGTGAGTGGCGGCTTGTCGAAGCGGTATTCGCCATTGAAATAAGGGACCGCCCAACTACCACGTTCATTCATTTCCACCGTGGCGCGCGAGAACCTTGGTTCGTCCCGATCCATGAGTGGCAATAGCCACGTCCCAGGCACGAGACAGAGGATTGCCAATGCGGTTAGAGCAAGGCGCGGAAATTTGGCGATCAGCTTGCTCATGATGACATTTCGTCGCGGTCGGTCGATCCGGCGCTGCCGTTCCGGCGGCCATTGCGGATGTCCAAGGTCAGATTGTAAATCGCCACGCAGGTCGGAAATAGATTAGACAGAACACCGACAGAATCATTCTTGCCGAAGGTGAAATAGCTGAGCAAACAAACGCTGCCGCCCACCGACATCATCCAAAAGATCCGTGGCATCCGGACCATTTTCGCCTTACGGGAAGCAATCAATTGGGGCAACCACCGCCCGCCAAAAAGAATCACGCCGACGTAGCCGATCAACTTCCAGGCAGTGATCACCACGTGCTGATGGAAGAGATCCATCACGAGGATCGGACGGTTCATCAATGAGCCGTCGACCGTTGCCAGCCAGTTTGCGCAATGCATATCCATGGGCGATTCGTTGAGTGATTAGATTCCTTCTTTGGCATCCCACTGCACTTTGCGGCGAAGTAGCCACTGGACGCCGATGAGGTCATAGATCCCGCGCAGTGCTCGTTCCCAGTTGGTGTATTTGGATTGCCCCGCCATGCGACCACGGTGGTTGACTGGGATTTCCCCAATCTTCAATCCGGCTTGAAGGAAAATCGCAGGCAGGTAGCGGTGCATGCCATTGAATGGCACCAGATGGTCGACCGCTTGCTGGCGGAACACTTTCACGGAGCAGCCGGTGTCCCTAACGCCGTCGTGGAGGAATTTCCGGCGGATCGAGTTGGCAAATTTTGAAGCGTAGCGGCGGCTTGCGGTGTCCACGCGGTTGGCGCGGTAGCCACAAATCACATCGTTTCCACCGAGCTGCAGTGCTTCGACCAGCTTCGGGATATCTGCGGGGTCGTTTTGGCCATCGCCATCCATGAGCGCGCAGATCGGACGGGTGGCGGCCTTAAGCCCGGCATACATGGCCGCGGATTGACCACGATTTTTGGCGAAATGAAGCGCTCGCACCCCCGGGATGCTGTTTAGAACCGCGGCGGTGCCATCGCTACTTCCGTCATCCACCGCGATCACCTCGGCACCAGGATTCGTTTTGAGGACCTCGGACAACACTTCAGCAACCGTTTCCTCTTCATTGAAAAACGGAATAATGATGGACACCTGAGCGTTCGGCATGGCCCAGACTATTTCAGAAGTTCTGAATATCGACCAAAAATCTCATTCAGCGGTAAAAATTCGTAGGGCTCAGCGGGATGTAGGCCCATAACCATCCGCCGGTTTCCCTTCGTCGCTGAGCTTGTGGCATGTCCAAAGCAGGCCGCGGGTGACGAGGTCGAGGTAGCGGGCATCCGCAATCGTTTCGTTATGATGACCGAGGGTGGTGGAGAAAACCCGGGTCTTTTTTTCACCGTATTCGTTGGTCCAGACCACCGTGGTTTCGGAATCACCCTGACGGCCCTTGGCGAGGGGCTTGGCTCCATCATGAACCACGACGTTGTTGTAGAGTTCCTCTTGGATCGTCGTCCAGTTTTCGAAACCACGGGTGATGGGATGACTGGCGTCGGTGTAGGTGATCGCGATGGGTAGCTGTGCTCCGTGCCCGCTGGATTGGAGTCCGAGGTAATCAAACCAAATCGCCCCGTCGGTTCCAGCCGCGAGTGGCTTGCGGAATTCGGGAGAAACGCGATAGGAGTGGTTGGCGCAGTGGAGATTCACGCCAGGCACGCCTTGGCGGTGTGCTTTCAGGATGCGGTTGACGATGATGGGGTCGGCGATGTCCGCGGCGCATTCGTCGTGGATGATGACGTCATAGCCCTCGGCCCAGTTCTCTTTTTCGTAACAAGTGAACGATGGCTTCGTGCCCTTGTCGCTCGAGTAGCAAATATCAATTTGAATGTTGGTGCGCGCTTCGATCCCGGATTCTAACAGATCTTTCTGAGTGGCGTAGTCATGACAACACCCGCCGATTACGAGAAGGGCCTTGAGTGGCTTTGTCGCGGGAGCCGCAGACGCCGTTAGAGTAAAGGTGAACGCCAAGGCTGGCGAAAAAAAGATCAGGATTTGCTTCATCGGCGGTGGGTTTGGGTTAACGTCAAGAATCAGATGTCGCCCGTGGTGAGAGCACAAGGAAAATGGCTGCCGTTACGGGACCTTTGCGCTGGTGAGCGGGATCTCGACCGGCTCGAGATCCCCCGAGGTGACGCGGAGCTTGATGTTGCCAGCAGTGCCTTTCGTGGTCCGGACGATGCCAAGGCAAAGCCCGTTGAATGCCTGACGTTCTTTCGCTTGGAATGAAACGTGGCTGGTGGCATCGCCGTTGTCGGTCGCAATGATTTCTGCGGGACCGGTGACTTCGAATTTCACGAGATTCATTGCACGCGGAACGAGCAGGCCATCTTTGTCGGCGATGGTGACGGTGATGAACGAGAGGTCTTTGCCATCGGCGAGCAGTTTGGAGCGGTCGGCCTTCACGACGAGTTTTGCTGCGGGCCCAGTGGTCTTCATGGTATCTGTGGCCCATGGCTTGCCATTTTTGGTAACGACCACCTTGAGGGTTCCAGGCTCGTATTTGACCTCATCCCAGCGGAGACGGTATTCAAATGGCCCCTTGGTTTTCTTTCCAAGCGAGCGGCCATTGAGGAAGAGTTCCGCTTCGGTTCCCGAGGTGTAAACGTGGACAGGAGTAAGTTCGCCCTCACGGCCTTGCCAGTTCCAGTGAGGTAGAATGTGCGCCATCGGATGATTTGGTAGCCAATGGGATTGATAGAGATAGAAGCGGTCTTTTTTAAATCCTGCTAGATCGACGATGCCGAAATACGAGCTACGCGACGGGACTTGGATCTTGCCAAGTTCGGCGAGTTCTTTCTCAGCGCGCGCTCTTTCAGCTGGATCGGAATAGTTCAACAAGTTGGTCTCGTCGTCATTGTAGGGCGTTGGTTCGCCGAGGTAGTCGAATCCCGTCCATACAAATTCGCCAGCGACAAACGCGTTCTGGTCTTGCCCCTTGAATTCGGTGTCAGGCGTGGTGGCCCACTTGGGCACGTGGAGGTCATACGAACTCACTTGGAAATCCAATTTGCCTTGGTCGGGTGCGGCGTTGAATGGAAAAACATAGGTGCCGCGGGAACTGATGGTGGATGAAGTCTCGCTGCCCATGAGTGGCTGACTTGGGTTTGCAGTGTGAAACTTCGCATACTCATGCGGTTTGTAGTTATATCCAAAAACATCCACACCCTTTTGGAAACCGTTGTAGCCTGCTTGAAGCACGTTGGCTCCTGCACTGGTGAGGCGGGTTTTGTCTTCCATGGCGACATAGCGGGACAATTGTTTCGCAACCTCAGGGCCATCTTTGGAGTATTGTTCTTTGATCTCGTTGCCGATGCTCCAGAGGATCACGCACGGATGGTTCCGGTCGCGGCGGACCAAGGCACGGAGGTCTTTTTCAGACCAATCGCTGAAGAGCGTGTGATAGTCATTTTTGGTTTTTCCCGACCTCCAGCAATCGACGAACTCATCCATCACTAGGATGCCCATTCGGTCGCAAAGTTCTAACAGCTCAGGCGCGGGTGGATTGTGACTGGTCCGAATGGCGTTGGTGCCCATCTCTTTGAGGATCTCGATTTGACGCTCAAGCGCACGTCGATTGATGGCGGTGCCAAGTGCGCCAAGGTCGTGGTGCATGCAGACCCCTTGGATCGGGACGCGCTTGCCGTTGAGGAGAAAGCCCTTGTCGGCATTGAACTCGATGCTGCGGATTCCAAAGGTGATTTCTTCCTGATCTACGATGACTGAGCCTAACCGCGCCTCGGTGACGGCGATGTAAAGATTTGGTTTTTCATTGCTCCAGAGCAGCGGATTCTTGAGCTCGAGCGTAGCATTGAGCGTGCCTGCTGGATCGGCCGCTTGATGTTCTGAAAAACGCACGGTGGCAATCGGCTTGCCGGTCTTTTTCCCATCGGGCCCTGCCTGATAGATCGTGGAGCCGATCGTCACTTTATCTTCCTTAGGATTTACCAATTGGGTGGCGATGCAGATCTTTGCCGATGATGCACTGACCTCTGGGGTGGTGATTTGGGTGCCCCAGTGCGCGAAGTGGATGGGATGAGTTTTGAGGAGCCAGACGTTCCGATAGATTCCACCGCCTGGATACCAACGTGATGAGTCTGTGGGGTTGTTGAGGCGGATGGCGAGCGTGTTTTTACCGGTGGTGAGATAAGGCGTTAGATCGAGTTGGTAGGAAGCATAGCCGTATGGCCAGCCGCCCACCAATTTGCCATTCAGCCAGACGATCGAGTGGGACATGGCGCCATCGATTTGAAGAAAGGTATTTCCAGTAAGGTCGGAAGCGGATGCCTCGAAAGAGTTGCGGTACCATCCGATGCCCGCCCACGGCAGTTTGCCTGTCTCACCGGGCAGGTCTTGCTTGAAAGGGCCCTCGATGCCCCAGTCATGAGGCAGGTCTACCAGTCGCCATGTCGAGTCATCAAACCCTTGTGCGGCATACGGCCCACCGGAAATCGGCGCGTCTTGAAGGGGTCCAAGGGTCTCGCCGCTCGCTGTTAGAAATCCCGAGGAGGATTTGCTCAAGGCGGCATGGATCTGCGGAGACTCCAGCGAGTCGCCGAGTCCAGCGGGGTCTTCCTTGATGAATCGCCAGCCGGCATTGAGCGAAGTACGCTGGCGCGGCGACTCTGCATGAAGGCAAGGGGAAATCGCAGCAAGGATGAGGATGGCAAGTGAGGTTGAACGCATGGGCTGGAGGTTTTATTGGGCTTTTCAGGGAATCCCGCAGATGGATTGGGCAAGATTCTATAACATGAATTTTTAGGATCGATCCTAAATTTTGCTTGAGCTACATCTTGCGTCAAGTGCCATGAATGGGTTATCATGGGACTTCCCCATTTTAGAGCAGCCCCGAGAATGGGGAGCCTGCAAGTCGCGGTACTTGAGATCTGTTAGGTCACAGCGATTCGATGTGTGCGAGCGTCTGGTTGGCCTGGATGCGCAATGCGGTAAGCGTCTCTTCGTTCATTTTGTCCAAGGTGCGGTAAACCATGGATAATCGAAAATTGGCTGAAAGTTTCGTGCGGTGCCGGTCGAAGAAATCCCAGTACAAGGCATTGAACGGACAGGCTCGCTCGCCATTGCGTTTCTTTTTGTCATAGTGGCAACCTTTGCAGTAGTCGCCCATGCGATCAATGTACGCAGCACTCGAAACATAGGGTTTTGTCGCCAACGCGCCGCCATCCGCAAACTGGCTCATCCCGAGGGTGTTGGGCAATTCCACCCATTCAAAGGCATCGATGTAGACTCCCAAGTACCACTGATGGACTTCGGTGGGATGAATGCCTGCCAACAGCGCGAAGTTGCCGATGACCATCAATCGCTGAATGTGATGCGCGTAGGCGTGCTCGAGCGATTGGCCGATCGAGTGACTTAAACAACGCATCTTGGTTTGCCCAGTCCAAAACCAAGATGGCAGCGGGGCGTCATGACCGAAATGGTTTTGTTCGGCATAATCCGGCATCTTCGCCCAGTACACGCCGCGGACATATTCGCGCCAACCCAAAATCTGACGAATGAAACCTTCCGCCGTCGCGATGGTAATCTGCTGGTTCTGCCACGCGGTTTGCGCCCGCTGGACGACCTCGCGTGGATTGAGCATTTTCGTGTTTAAGGCAAACGACAAGAGCGAGTGAAATAACCGCCAGCCTTTGGTGCTGAGTGCGTCTTGAAAATCACCGAAGTGGGGCAACGCGTCGCAGATGAAATGATCCAGACACACGAGCGCCTCAACACGATTTAGCGGCCAGGCGAACTGCGCGGCATTCGGCTCGCCAAACGTCTTGATGCCCGCCGCTTGAATGGTTTTCCATAGATCCGAGTGATCGTGCTTCACTCGCGGATCGCTGGGTTCCTCGGGGGTTCCTGGCCATGACTTGCGGTTGTCATGGTCGAAGTTCCACTTGCCTTCGACTGGGTGATTTGGATCGAGCATCAAGATCTCATGCTTGGTCCGCATGTGCCGGTAAAACCGCTCCATCAGCCATGATTTCTGGCCCGAAAAAAGTTCGGCGACCTCCGTGCGTGTCGTGTAAAAATGCTCGCTCGAAACAGTGGCGCAGGCAATCTTGCTTGCCGCTGCGTAGTGCTTCAATTTTTGGTCCAGTCGCCATTCATCTGGCTCTTGATATTCAAAGGTGGTGCATCCGTATCGCTCGATCAAATCGTCCAGATTGCCAGTGAGCGTTTGGCGGTTATCGGCATCGTCGATGGCAAGGTAATGCACGCGATGCCCGCCAGCCTGCAGCAGCTTGGCGAAGTCTCGCATGCCCGCAAAAATCCCAATGACCTTCTGTGCGTGATGCAACACGTAATCGGTCTCTTGGCGCATTTCGATGAAGGCATACACGACGTTCTGGTCCGTCGATGCAAACCAGGAATGCTGTGGGTTCAGTTGATCTCCAAGAATGAGTTTTAATGTTATCAAAGGGTGCCCCATTTCTTTCGGTAGGTTTCTAATGGGTCGTGTTCAAGCGCCTGCTTGTCCGGTCGCATGGCTCGACCTCCGCGAGGATCAGTGCCACATCCCGCGATATAAAGCCAATTTCCTTGGTTGCTGTAAACATCGTAGTCGATCAACTGCGATTCAAACCACGCCGCACCTGCTCTCCAGTCCAGCCCAAGCTCATGGACCAAATGGCTGGCGGTCACTTGCCGCATCCGGTTAGAAAGATAGCCGGTCAGTCTCAACTCGCGCATCCCTGCGTCTACGAATGCCTCGCCGCTGTTGCCTTGGCACCAGCGCTCGAATGTTTCGAACTGCTCGGAGGTTTTAATGACGGCACTGCCAAGTGGCGCCTGATCTGCGCTGCGCAGGCCTGAGCGCCGATACAACTGAGCACCAAAGCGATGGTGCAAAAATCGAAAGTAGTCCCGCCAAAGCAATTCAAACCAGATCCAATAGGTTCCTTCGTTCGCGCCGTGATCGTGCTCGAATTCCTGAAGGTTTTCGAAGATCATTCTAGCAGAGACCGCGCCGGATGCGAGCCAAACCGAAAATTTGGTGGAGTAATCGACACCCGATAATTGATTTCGGGTGCGCTTGTAGTCATGAGCAAGCTTGCGTTCGAAGTATTGATTGATGTGTTTCAGTCCGAAGGTTGTTCCTGCGAATTCAGGTTCGTGAAAATAGGGTATCGACGTTCGCATGTCCCATGAGTTGATCGGCCGGCACTCGGACATGTCTGGTTGAGTGTGCGTGACCCCAGCGGGTAGGGGGGTGGTATATCTAACAAAGTACTCAGGCTTTCTCACATGGACCTTCGCATTTTCGACGGCTTTCCGGAAATCCGTAAAAACCAGTGGTAGATGGTTCATCTCAAACGGAAGATCTTGGTCTTCTAACAGACTTGACTGCCATGTGGTGACGACCGTAAGTCCCGCGTGCCTGAGCCGTTCAACTTGGTGTTGTTCTTCGGGTGCGGCGATCTCCTCACAAAAGATGGTTTGGATGCGCCAAGCGTGCGCTAGCCTGATGAGTGTTTCACATGGCTCGCTGCTGTATTCGAAAAGGTCGCTCCCATCTTCGATCAACTGCCGTTTGAGCGCGAGTACCGCCGAACACCGCGCGTGTTTTCGGTGTCGCCCGATTCGCTCGAATCCCCATGTCGTGAGGGAATCGACTGGATGGATGAATACGGGCGCAATCGTATCCGCAAGCGTGCAGGCACGATTCAGCGAGGGTTGGTCGGTCAAGCGCAGGTCGTTGCGAAACCAGTAAATCGCATTCATGATTTTTGTTCTGTGTGGGTGCGCCGACACCGCTCCGAGCAATATTTGACATGCTCCCAGTCACGTTCCCATTTTTTACGCCACGAAAATGGTCGCGCGCATGTCACGCAGACTTTGCTTGGCAGGTTCTGCTTGCGGACATTTCGCATGGGAGATTCGCGGGCCATCAGAAGTCTAACAGGTCTTGTTGAGGTGGCGGGGCTACGAGCGTCTTCTTCTTGGTGATGCGGAGGCCCTTGCGTGATCCGTGCTTTCGAACGATCGCGCTTTTCCCGGCACGCACCTGGGTTTGCGCTCTCAGCTCGAAGAGTTTTTGCTTGGCCACACGCGTGGCAGTCGCGAGGTCGACGACCGGCCGCCCTAGATCGTCGCCGATAGCGACATCATGCTTCTGCTGAAGTGATACGGGCATCTTCCATGGCTCGAATAACCACGAATCTGGGACGCGTTGCATCGCTGGAATCCACCGTCTCACAAAGATGCCGTTGGGGTCATGGTCTTGTGCCTGTTTGAGCGGATTGTAAATTCGCGGCACATTGATGCCCGTGGTGCCCGATTGCATTTGCAGTTGGCTCCAGTGGATGCCTGGCTCGTAATCCAAAAATTGGCGGGCGAGCCATTGTCCGACAGGGCGCCAGTCCAGCCACAGCGGATAGGCCGCGGTCGACACGAGCATCGCGCGCATCCTGAAATTCAACCAGCCCGTTTCGCGCAGCATCGCGACACAGGCATCGACAAGTGGCCATCCTGTTTTGCCGGCGACGAGTGCGTCGAAATGTTCTGCGTTCCAGTCGTTTTCCCGCAGCCCGTCGTATCCCCGATGCATGTTTTGAAATTCGATCTCCGGCTCGCTTTCGAGTTTTTGAATGAAGTGGCAATGCCAGTGGAGCCGACTCGTGAATGCTGCAAGACCCTTTTTATGCCACGCGTTTCCTGGCGTGAGTTCTTGCATTTTTTGAGTGGTGGCCTGCATGACCTCGCGAAGGCTCAGGCAACCAAAGGCAAGATAGGCCGAGATGCGTGAGCAGGCGGTCGGGGCGGACAGGGGTGATGAGATGCCTCCGCGGTATTGCGTGCTCCGATCATTTAAAAAGGTTCCTAACACCGCCAGTGCGAGGTGTCTGCCGCCCTTCTGCCGAAGCGGAGGATCGTGGGGGTCTAGCCTCAACTCGGCCGCGTTTGGCGGCGGAGGCTCGTGCCATGGCAAGGGCGTGCCTTGGATTGTGGTTGGTACGGGAATGCACGGCTGCCTAATATGCTGATCCCAATGTTTTTTCCAGTGGTCACGATCTTTAAGCCCGCGCGTGACGCCGAACTGCTTGCTTTGAGACCAAGCGATCGAGCGCTGTCTGCACCAGCGTGCGACCGCGCGATCCCGCTCGTAGGAGACCGCATCACCAGTTTCCTCATGAGAGCACAGAAGGTGAAACGGCTTCAGATGATAAAGACGGTCGAATACTTCGACGGCTTCTCCAGTGACGACATGCAACACGCTTCCGCAGCGCTTGATTTCCTTGTAAAGGTCACGAAGACTTTCTAACAGAAAATGATAGTGTTGCGTCGCGACACAATTGGTGGACCACAGGCTTGGCTCGATCAGATAGAGGCACAAGGTCGGGCCTTTTTTGATCGCCTCATGAAGTGCCGCGTGGTCATGGACCCTCAGATCACGCTTAAACCAAACAACGCTGTAGCTCATGGGTCTTGGGGCGGTTGTCGGGATTTCGGATGGCTCAGGCAGTTTGGTCTTTCAGTCGCGTGGCCGTCGATGCTGACCCGCTTCGGGAAATGAGTAAGCGAGCATGGGTTGCGGATCAAGGATGAAGCAGGGCTGCCAGAGTCGTAGGGATCACCAACCGTAAACCCAGGCGTAGGTCGTGTAATTCGTTCTCGGCGGTGCCGTGTAAGCAACAGGGCCCTTGGCGGTGCCGTGTTCGGTCTCGCCGTTTCTGCAGGTCAATCGAATCCCTTCGCTGAAGAACAAGGGGTCATCATCGTGAAATCGATAGGCTGAGAAACACAGGTTCTTTTTGTCCAAGTGGGTTAAGCCGGAAATGTCTGCATGGAACTTGCCGGTGTCGAAATAATAAGTCCCAAGGAAGTAGTCCTCCAGACCCGAGGAGAGCATGATGGGCTCTTTTGCCCCATTGGTGTATGCGCGCATGCAGCCTTCCAGAAAACTCATTCCACCGTTAGTGGGCCCTTGTGCGGCAATGGTGACCTGATAGACCGCGCCATGCCCCTTGACGTCGCAGAGGTTGAATTCTTCCATTGGCTCGGCGGTGTGGTTCTCCAGTCGATGCAGTTTGAGTCTGGCGGTTTCAGGCAGTTCGGCGCCACCGAGCGTGATGCGACCATTCTCAACGCCGCGGATGATCCACCAACTCATGGGGGTGTCCTTTGCGCCTGATGACCTCTGAGCCGTGACGCGGATGCTCTTTCCGAAGGGGATCCGGTAGTTGTTGAAAATGCCGTTGTGCTTCCCGATTTTTCCGACGTGTTTCGTCGCCCATGGCGCATCGGTGTCACGGAAGCCAATCCCATGCCCAAGGTAGAGGGCCATGTCGATGGAGGGAGTCGGTTCGCCATCGATGTAGTAGCGGATCCGAGTATCTTCAACTCCTTCGAAATTTCCACCAAACCAGAAATGCGTGAGGCAACCCTTGCCTTGATGCTCGTAGAGCACCGCCTCGGTGTCCCCCTTGAGGACTTGCTCGCCCTTGCCGATGCCGCCAATCGGCTGGAGATCCGCCGTGCTCTCGCTGAGGGCTTGGGAGATACCCATGCTTGAAGCGGTGATCATGATCGCTGTGATTGTGTGTAGCATTGTCTTTTGCATGTCGGAAGTTTTCTGTTTGTGGGCCACCGTCTAATATACATTCATCGTTGCGAATTTGGAGTGATATGGAGGGAAGATTCGGATGGATGACGTGCGCTTCACCGAAGCATTACTGGACAACCACCTTCAGTCTGTAAAAGCCCAGATTTGTCGTAATAGGAAGCCTAATTGTGACCCACTGGCCTGTGGCAATGATATCCGAGTGGTTGGTCAGAGCGCTCCATGCTTCAGATCTGCTTAGATTGGAGGTGGTTTCCAACGTGAAATAGCGGGTGAATCCAGCATATCCAGCACCCGAGGCTTGGCGGGCGACGAAGCTGAGCGAAACATCTTTGTCGGATGTCGTTGCCGTGAGAACGGGCGGCGTGTCAGGGATCGTCGGCAGGCTGCCGAATGCATATTCCTGTGCATTGGTCATGCCATCTCCGTCAGGGTCTGCAGTGTCGGCAGCGGTGCCAGAATTTACCGGCGACTGAAAGTGGGACTGGCGCCAGTTGGCGATCGAATCGGCGATGGTTAGGGTGCCGCTGGATGCGCCGGTGTAAATGGGGTCGCTTATGGTGCCG
Organism: Akkermansiaceae bacterium; assembly: GCA_903837825.1. GTDB lineage: Bacteria > Verrucomicrobiota > Verrucomicrobiia > Verrucomicrobiales > Akkermansiaceae > Luteolibacter. The sequence goes on from CAILVZ010000067.1 coordinate 13,755, forward strand.
ACGACCGTGTAGCTGCCGACTTGAGCAGGTGCCACTTGGAAGCCTCCGTATGTCAGGTCTATGCTGCCAGTGATAGTGGGACTGGTGGTCGCCGTAACGACCTTGGCACTGCCGTCATAGACTTGCGAAAGGCTACCTAATGTCACCGAAGCAGGAATTTTATTCACTGCCACATTTACCGTGTTAGAAGATGTTAGTCTCGCGGTGCTCATAATGGGCGCGGTGTTGAGATTGGCGATGTCGAAGGCTGTAAGCGCCGCACGGAAGATTGCAAGGTCGGCGAGGGAGCCATTGAACCAACGATCCCAAGTGGATGCGGATGTGGACAAGCAAGCGCCAAAGATGAGGGGATTTACTTGGTCAAAAGTCAGGGTGAAAGTGTTGTCGGTGCCGATAGGGGCTCCGTCGATGTAGAGGACAAGATTGCTCCCACTGCGGGTGATGGCGAAGTGATGCCAAACGGCGGCAGAGACTGTGGTGGAGATCGTGACATCGTTGTTGCTGCTATTCCAGTTTTTGAGTGTGAGGGTGTTGTTGCCGCTGGCGAATGAGAGTGACAACTCGTTAGAACTGCCATTGCCGCCATTGGCACCGAGGTGAAATACCACGTCTTGATCGATGCTGCTCATACGCTTGAACCACCCAGCGGCGGTCCAGTCAGCGGTCTTGAGATTGATATCCGTGGTTGCTGAAATGATGCGCTCTAGGCGGACCCCACCCGCAGAACCATTCTGTGTGAGTCGGAGAGACCGGGATTGCTGCTTTATAAGCGCCGTCGGCAAATCCGCCGTATAGCTGACATTGCCGCCTACACCACCCGCAGTCAATGTGCCGTCACGTCCTTGATTTGAGGCGTCACTGGCGTTTGATGACTGGAAATCGTAGTGGAGCAGGGTCCTAGGGTCAGTGGTGATATCTTGGGCGGAGTAGGTGAAATTGGCCGTGCCATTGAAACCGTTAGACGGGGTGAAGCGCGCGGTGTGCCCATCTGAGAGCAGGACCACGGAGCCGTTGACGCCGCCACTCACGCTGAAGCGCATCCCAGCACTTGGAGTTTCGGCATCGCTCGCGAGTGACCATAGGTCGATGTCCACCGCCTGATTGATGAAGGTACTTGCAGATCCAGTTAAGGCCGCTGGCGAGTCATTCACCGCCGTGACATTGAGTAGGAACGTTTTACTGGCGGTGAGAGTTCCGTCACTGACGGTGAGGGTGATGGTTGCTGTGCCACTTTGATTCGCTGCGGGGGTGATGGAAACACTGCGGCTTGCACCACTGCCACCGATTAAAATGTTAGAAATAGGAACCAGTGTCGTGTTAGACGATGTAGCGACGACTGAAAGCGAGGCGGCCGACGTCTCACCATCGCCAACGATGAATTCGAGCTCGCCGGTGGGGGTATCCTCGTTGACCGTTTGATCGACCAAGCTGCCGATGGTGGGTGTGGTGTTTTCAAAGGTAAGGATCAGTTTCGGGCGATTGGTAACGGTGGTATTTTCACGCGATGCGAAGGCTACGTTGCCAGAGCTCCCATAGTCGCCGGTGGAGAGTAAGCGCAGCGAGAGTTTTTTATCGGTGAGGAGCGTATCATTCGCCTGAGGGGTCACACTAAACTCCACCGCTTGTCCGGTAACGGGGAGCCACTGGGCGAAGAGTTTTCCCGAGTCCGGCTTATTGTTAAAATTAATCGACGTTTCTGCCCATGAGTCGTCACTGACGAAGCATGCACTGGTTTCATTGCCGATCTGACGCGCCGAAATCCCATCGAGCCGCACTCTTGCTGACACCAGCCTTCCACTCACCGCGCTGAGGTCCCAACACAAATAGCACTCGCTGTTGTTCGATCCGGCGGTGACATCCTTGATCTGGAGAGTCGTATCCGTGCCAAAATTTGATGCCGCATAAGTCCCACCACGGACATAGGCATCCGCGACCGGTTCGAGGGTGACGCTGTAGGTGTTAGGTTGTGCTTTTTGAACTTGATAATGAATTACGGCGAAGTCCACAGCGCTGTCTGATCCTAGGCCGACGTTGAGCTTGCCATCGCTCAGTAAAGCGGGATCCACCTCCAGCGTGCGCACCGTCGAACCGGAGGTGGGAACAGGTGTCCAACCGAGACTGTCATAGGTCAGGGCATTCGCAACGCTGTCGATCCGGATGCAGTCATCGCTCGAAGCAGAGCCGATGTCTCTAAGGCTGACCGTTAGCGATGCAGCGACCACCGTGTCACCTGGATCGAGGGTGATGCCCATGGTAAATGCCACGTTCCGCCCTCCCACGAGATAGTCAAACTTTGAACTCACCGTGCCGAGCGCTTGCATCTGGGTGAGCCACGCCGCATCACAGTTCAACGCCTCACCGGCACTCCCCGTGCTCACAAACTGGTCGATATCTCCCATCCACGCTTCGCGGAATTCCGAGTTTGCCCATTTCAGCCTCTGCTGCAATTGGCCATAATAAATACTTTTCGGATAGACGGCTTTTCCATTGGTGCCGCTGCTGTCGTAAGTGCCCTCGGGGTCCGCCCCAACGGCAAGGTTGCTAGAAAGAATCGACCCCACTGAGCCGACCAACCAGTTGCGCGCACCAGGAGGATTGCGCACTCGGAATGCAGGTGCTGTTGCGTTCCACACGGTGCAGTAAGCTCCCGCCCATCCGTGACTGGTGCCGGCATTCCCTCGGTTCCGAACGTTGATCTCACCGCTGCCCCCCGCCGCTGCGCCCGACTCCGCGATCCCGTCGAATAAGCCACCCGCTGTCCAGTGAAAGTGCGGCCCGACATCGGCATAGGCTTCCGTTCCCTTACACTGGACGAATGCATTAGGTCCAGCGACCGCCGAACCGAAGACAAAGTCGTGACGCCCACGACGGGCAATGTTGTTTTGAAAAAGAATCAAATCCCCTTCGTTAACCTTAAAAGAATAACGGCGCTCACCCGTGATGATTGAAACCGGATCGATGCACTGAGAATCCGCGACGGTGATCCATTTCGAACCGCTGTCAAAGTTGATTGTTGTATAGCCGAAATTCTGAGCGGTGACATTGCGGACCCAGCCATTTTGAATTTCAGACATGTTGATGAAGCCCCACGCATGAGCTTCATCCGATGAATAAGTGGTGCCACTTACCAATGAGGTGATGCTGTTGTTGTAGTCCGAGACGCCGTAGATGTCTTCGATGCCGACCTGCTGATCGCGTTCCCAATTGTAGCGCCAAATCTGCCCACCGCCGTAATTGAGCGTCCCGTTGACGGTCGATTCAAAGGTCTGTGGTAGCGGCGTATCGACCGTGATCCAGGTGCCTTCGATGCGAGTGATGACCCGGTCGAAGTATAGATCCACCTCGCCAGCACCCCAAGGAGACTCAAGGCTTGGTGTGTTCGTCGGGCCCATACCAATGGATGTGATCCAGTCGGTCGTGCACGGGCGCTTCACGATGACCGTGTGCCCGATGGCGAGCCCGCTTGTCGAATCAACCTGAAACGTGCGTGTTCCCGCCGGCACTAACGGTTGGATGAGATTGTGCGTGGTGTTACTCACCGCTAGGCGGCTTCCAGAACTGGTGAACGCACCGTTGCCCGCACCATTCACGCTGATGACATTGAATTGAAATGGGGGGGTAGTCGTTGCGCGCAGTCGTGTGCCAGTGGTTGACGAACTCCCCGCGCCTTTAAGAACCACGCCGCCAGTCGAAATCGTGAGGGCCGGTTGGCCGGAGATGATCGCCTGGGCTGTTGCACCGCTCCCACCCCCGCCGCTGAGCGTCACCGTGGGGCGAGTGCTGAAAAAGTTAGCTGATCCGGTATTTGTGACCGTCACCGCGGTCACTACGCCTCCGGAGACGGTGGCCGTAGCGGTTGCGCCACTACCCCCGCTGAATGTCACGGTGGGTGCCGTGGTGTAGCCAGTTCCCCCCGTGAGCAGTTGCACTTCCTTAAGCGTTCCTGCCCCTTGACTGGAAATTTGATACTCACCCGCATTGAGATACACCACGCCCCGCCAGCCGTTTGCATCCGGCGTCATCGCGGAGACAGAGTTGATTGCCGCCTGGATCAGTGCCGTATCATCCCCGGCTCCAGGACTCACATAGACCCATCGATTCTGCGCAACAGTAGTCAAAATATTCGGCAGTGCCGAGTTGCCACCGCGATATCCGCAGTTAGAAAAATCTGAAATTCGCTGTCCACGCTCGTCGAGCTGATAGAGTAAATTTCCAGATGATGAAGGATAGATCCATGCACTATTCGTAACCTGCGCGGAAACATCGAGTTCTCCGAGCATCCAGATCACGAGCAGTAAGAAGTAGCGATTCAATGATGGGTTGTTTAGCTAGGGTAGTAGGAATCTTTTCCTGTAAAAGCTACGATGTCCAAGTTTGCAGCGCAGGCAGGTGATGAAGCTGGAAGTTCGATCCAAAAGAGTACCAGTCATGAACGAACAAAAACACCCTAACACCAGCCCTGATCTCATCAATCTCCTTCTTCAGGGCCGCTTCAGCGACGGTCTCCCTCGAAATGCTGAAATTCTCATGAATGCGGCGTCATCCCCAACTCCAGCTTCCTGGCTGAGCAGCCAGTTCCATCTCCATTAGAACCCACAGGATCACGTTGCGAGATCCGGTTTGATGTTAGCCTCAATGCCTCCCTGGCATGAAAGCCGTCTGGATCTTTTTGTGCTTCGGACAAGAGCTCGAGTTTGATTTGAACCGCCCTGTGCCATGCCATGGCCGCTGTAGCGGCTCGGAAAAAACCCCGAAGCCTCACCGCATGGACGGAGTCAAAGCCGTACGCAGGGTGGTGTGGTCCCCGGTAGCGAATCACTCCCGGGGACCCGATTCGGTTTCTTTCTATTTTGATTCGTCCCCGCTGATTGCAGCAGCTGCGTTCATTGATTTAGTTTGGATTCGGTGCCTGCGATTCATCCAAATTAGAATGACCACAACGACTATAGTTACCCCGAGCAGTACCGGAATACCGATGTTTGTAAGCATTTCGTAGCCGATTGCGTAGCCGAAAGAAAGGCCTGTGTCTCTCGTCGAATCAGCATGTTCCAATAGCCGGTTTTGACGAACGATCAGCAACGCTAAAGCGATCCACGCTCCAACTGTTGTGGCAATAAGAGCTATTTGTAGAGTCTTTCGCATTAAGTTTCAGCTTTGCCCAACGTTTGATGTGCGCCCACCGGCGCGGTTGAAGGGTTGTTGAAATGAAATTGAAAAGCTTATGGCCGGTTGGTGCGTCAAGACTTGTTCTTCTTATTGTATTCGGATCTGGCTTCGGTAGCTGCCTCTGCGAAGACATCCTTGCCATACTTCTCCGTGATTGCACGCTTCGTTACGGTATTGAAGCCATCAGCGTGTCCAACAATGTCATTATCGACAGAACAGCCAGTCACAATTCGATCCTCGACTCCGTAACGCTCTTTCAAAATACGAACGTAGGTGGGTGTCCAAGGCGCGAGTAGCCCGAAAGATTCAACCGCTAAAACTCCTTTCTTGAGTTCTTCCTTTCCATCCCTCGTGCCTCGGCGATACGCCACTGGTGAGGAAAGATCACTGGTTCCGGCGCATCCCGCGAAAGAGAGCAACGTCGCCACCACTAGGAGATTTATAATCGCGATCTTCATTTTTTTGCCCAACGTCTAGGCCATCCACGGCGGGAATGGAACCCCGAATTCAAAGAAGGACGTTACCCGCCGTTGGATGTGCCGACTTGTTAGCCATTGGGTATGATGACTGCCGTTCCATAGGCTGTTCCCAAAAAGTTAATCACATTGGCATTGGAATCAACGTCAATATCCCAACGAAATCCGAAGACGGCATTGGCCCCCAGATAACTGGCTCTAAACTGCATCTGGCTTACCGCAATCATGAATGCGATCTCGAGGTCGGTCGATAGAAAGCTGGCTCCCGAATGGCGCACACCCAAACTAAGGTCGCCCTCTCCAGAAACGCCAACTGAACTGATAGTCTGTCCAAGTCCTGCTTCTCTCGATAATTGGCCTAGGCGCTTCGCCTGAGTTAGGACGTGACTTTGGCGGCTCTTCAGCAATTCAAATTCTTCTTTCATGCCACCGCGGCTACCGATTACAAAGCTGATCGGCGCCACAATCTCGAAGGGCCCATATGCGCTTGTTGTAGAAACCGGTATCTTGTCAGGACGTACGCGACCAAGGTGTAAAACACTTGCTTCTGGCGATTGTTCATTGGCCGGCACACGAAGTCGAGTATTGCAGACCAGGCACTCAATAATCAGCCCTGCCTCCTCCTCTTCAGCAACGATATCAGCACTGCAACTGGGACATTTGAATTCTATGCTCATATCGGAATCTTCATTCTTTGGCTAACAGTGTTATTGAGCGACCGGTCGGGTTTGGGGGGTGATACACGACCTGTCGGTGATCAGGGTCAAAAGCGACCCGGAAGTGCGGATTTCTGGGACCTCGTTCATGACCCATTTGATAG
>CAILVZ010000068.1 GCA_903837825.1 Akkermansiaceae bacterium
CCCAAGTCCGCTGATCCTCCCAATTCTCGAGTTTGGCGAGCTCACGCTTGAGAATGCTCCCCACGCGGTGCTTGGCCAGATAGACCTGAGCCATGCTCACCTGAAGTTGCTCCTGAACCCGCTTGGCATCCCACTGCTTGATCACGTAGCTGTCAAAAATTTGATACTGCTTTGGCGAGACCTGGGCCTTGACCCGAGTCAACGCGGCATCGGCGATGTTCTTTTTCCACTCGACGTCCCACAGCCTGGACAAGACCTCACCATTCGGATCCTCCACCCGATCGATCACCGCGGTCTTGCGCCCATCTTCCCAATCGGCCGCAATCATCGCGGTGTCTTTCTTGCGCTTGCGGAACTGATCATTGATCCGCCACCGCGTCATGTTCATCAACCAAGTCTTGAACGAGCCCTGCGCGGGATCGTAGAGGTTTTTCTTGCTCTGCTTGGCGATGGATAAAATGGTCTCTTGAACGCAGTCAAATGCCTCGTCCTGGCGCAACCCAGCCTTGATCGCAACCGCATAAATCAGCCGCCAATACGTCTGATAAAATTCGTCCCAAGTCCGCTGATCCTCCCAATTCTCGAGTTTGGCGATCAGGCTCTTGCGCGTCTTGGCATACGCCTGGACCAGCACTGCGTCCTGCTCGCTCATTTTCCCGTTCGCACCCTCAGACATCGCAAGACATCTTGCACATTCACCCCCCGCTGTCTTCCCCCGATTGCGTTTTTTTTCAATCTCATGGCAATGGCTCGTGAATCACCCAAATCCAGCGGTCCTTTTCGTAGAACGCTCCCACGCAATCCTGACTCAAGCAGAACCGCGCTCGAAGGACGGTTGGGTTTTCAGGGCAAGCCATCAACCGGAACGTGGGAAACTCGCGGTGAACCCCTTGAACTCAGCGAACACCAGATAAATCTGGACATTGCACGATGCGTTCCCGCTTTAGGTGACATTCGGTAACGATCTTGATCTAACTTATATCTTGACCCGCACCACCACTCATTCATGCTCAATACGAAATAAATGGTAGCCAGTCCAATCTCCCAGAGGGCATCGGGAAGTGGATACATTTCACCACACCACTTTCCATTAACAATCCACCTCAAACGGCTCCGAGCCCCCGACATTCTCAATCCACCCTCACCACCCACCGATCTCGCACCCTCAACCTCACATAAGCCCCATCACCCGCCGAATTTCCATACTTGCCTGTTCGCTCAGTGCCGCGCTTGCCACCTCCGTCTCTGCCACGGTTGCAATGGACTATGTACGCGTGGGCAATCCCAACAACACCGCAGACACCACAGGCTACGGCGCGGTGGATCACGCCTACTGGATCGGGAAATACGAGGTGACCAACGCCCAATACGCGGAGTTCCTCAATGCCAAGGGTCAGTCGAACACCAACGGAATCTACAATTCCAGCATGGCAAGCTACGGGATCACGCAATCGGGCAGTTCGGGTAGCTACAACTACACGGTGACCAGTGCATTGGCCAATCGCCCGGTGGTTTTCGTCTCGTGGTTTGACGCGGCACGCTTCGCGAACTGGATGATGAACGGACAAGGAAGTGGCGACATGGAAACTGGCGCCTATACGCTCAATGGCGCGACCAGCGGGATCATCATGGCGAATGCCGGTGCCAAAGTCTACATTCCAAGCGAGAACGAGTGGTATAAGGCAGCGTATTACAATGGAGCCAACTCGACTTACTCGCTCTATCCAAATGGCCAGAACTCGATTACTACGGCTGACGCAAACTATCGAGGGAATGCATACACGACCGTTGGGACTTACAGCGGCGATCCAAGTTCTTATGGAACCTTTGACCAAGGAGGCAACGTCTGGGAATTCAATGACGCGGTGATCGATTCGTCGCGCGGATTTCGCGGGGGCGGTTTCGACGGCTACGACTTCGACCTTCGTTCCTCCTCCCGCCCCCCCTGTGCACCAACGTATGAGGGCCCCACCGTTGGCTTCCGCGTCGCCGCTACAACTGACACGGACTCCGACGGCATCGACGATGTGGCCGAGACAAACACAGGAATCTACGTCTCCCCCACCAACACTGGCACAAACCCGAACTCAACAGACAGTGACGGTGATGGCGTGCCTGATGGACTGGAAGTGAAGGAGAAGACAAGCCCAGTGGATACAACGAAATTCAATTCATTCAGCAAGGGGCTGGTTAGCTATTATCCGTTCAATGGAAATTCCATTGATGAAAGTGGCTCAAGCAATAATGGAATCAACAACGGGGCCATTCTCACAAAAGACCGATTTGACAATTCCAATGCCGCTTATCAATTCAACGGATCAAGCTATATTCTTGGGGCCAACGTGATTCCACATTACTCCAAGGGTATGACCCTCTCATGTTGGGTCAAATCAGACCACATAGGACTAATTCAAGGTGAGATGCAACCGATTTTTGGACCGTTTGTTGCTTAGTTAAGAGACAGTTTCTCGGCCTCGAATTGGGCCGGGGTTTGGTATTTTAGCGATGAGTGTTTTCGCTGGGTGTTGTAGTAGCATTCGATGAAATCGAAGATTTCAGTCCGAGCGTCGGCATCGTTGATAAAGCAACCGTCCCCGAGCATTTCGGTTTTCAGCGTGCCCATGAAGGATTCCGTCCAGGCGTTGTGATAGGGGTTGGCCCGCGCTGACATACTTTGGCTCATGCCTGCATCGATGAGGATTTTCCGATAGGCACTGCTGCCGTATTGGCTGCCTCGGTCGCTGTGAAAAATCAGTCCTTTGGGGATGCTGCGTGAGTCGAGGGCTTGCTTGAGGGCATCGGTGACCAGTTGAGTTCGCATGTGGTTGGCGAGTGACCAGCCAACGACCCGGCGCGAACAGAGATCAATCACCACCGCAAGGTAAAGCCAGCCAGAGGCCGTGGGAATGAAGGTGATGTCGCCGGCCCAAACTTGATTGGGTTTCTCTGGGAAGGGCTGGTTGAGTAGGAGATTTTGTGAGGGCTTGTCGGCCCGGCCATCGCTGGTTTTTGGCACGTAGGTCTTGGGTTGAATGGCTTTGAGGCTACGTTCCATCATGATTCTGCGGACGCGGGCGGGAGCACAGGTGATGTCCTGATCGGCAAGCTCTTCTTGGATTCTTCGGTAGCCATAGCGGCGGCGGTGACGCTTGAAAATGACTTCGATCACGTTGCCGATTTTCTGATCGGAGCACTGGCTAGGTGTCGATTGTGCAGCGTGGTAGTAACTGCTGCGGGGGACGCCGAGGGTGGTGCAGATCGGTCGGATGCCATGGCCGGTGGTTTGGTGGATGTCGTGGATCATTTGCCGGAGTTGAGTTGGGGTCTGGTGCCGAGGATGACTGCGGCTTTTTTTAAAATGTCATTCTCCTGTTTGAGGAGGGAGTTTTCGCGTCGCAGGGTGCGCAGCTCGTCCGCTTCGGACTTCTCGCCTACGGCTCGCAGTCCTTCGCTCCCGACCTGCGCACCCTGCGAGTCCAGCTTCCATTTATAGAGTAGGCTGCTCCCGATGCAGAGTTCTTCGGCGATTTGGGACACAGGCTTTCCGGTGTTGATGAGGTCAACGGCTTGAGCTTTGAACTCTGGGGTGTAGCGTTTGCGTGGCTTGGTATTCATCTGGGCTGATTATGGAGGTGGTGGTCCAAAAATCTAGCTCACCTCAGCATTATTCGATTTACGGCGACGTCAGAGATGAATTCGGTTACCTCATCCAGCCGGGCACGGCTTCGGTGGTGTTTTATTTTGGTGGCAAGGAAGTCGAGCGTTATCCGCTCACGGGTGCTACGAGTTCCAATTACTCTTATCAAATCCGCATGCGTTTGGATATGAATCGCATAGGAACCAGTGTATATTCATCCGCCACCGTGAGTACCGGTGCGGTTTATACCCTAGCGGTGGATATCGGCGGGGTGCTTTATTATCCGATCGAGGTCAACACTCCTCCCACTGTCGGCAGTCCCGCTGGCCGCCGCCGCATGGATCTTACCCTCGGATCCGACTCAGATCTTGATGGCCTGCCTGATGCCTGGGAGGAGAATCAACTCTACAATGCCGGTCTGCCCACCACCGACCTTGGACGGATTACGCCGACCGGAGATCTCGATGGCGACGGCGTCAACAACGTCACCGAGTACATCGCCGGTACATACGCCACCGATGCCACCGACACTTTCTACTTGAAGATCATCCGAGCCACCACGGTGCTTTCGGATTTCGAATTCTTTACCATCACCAGCAAGGTCTACCGGTTGGAAAAAACTACCGATTTCAAGTCCTGGACGCCTGCCGAATTCACCGTTGGCACAGCGACGACGCCCTCGTCCGCTTACACCGCCACCGGCGTGGGAGTGGTAAGTGGTTCCATTCCGCACGCCGCCAGCGAGACCAAAACCTTTTACCGCCTCAACGTCCGTTGAAACGTACCTACCTCATTCTTAGCGCCTTCCTTCTAGCGATCTGCCCGCTTGAAGCCCAGTGGTATTCCAAAACCTACTCGCTCGCGGCGGGTTGGAATGGCATCTGGCTGCAGGGTGATGCGTCCTACACGACCGTCGCGGACCTTTTCGCATCCAACACCAACATCACCGAGGTGTGGCGATGGAACCCAAATCCCGCCCAGGTACAGTTTTCTGACACTCCTTCCACGCCGACTACAAAAAGTGAGGAGTGGACGGTATGGAAACGCAACGATTCCACGGAACAGGTGCTGCAGCGGATGGTCGCGAATTCGGCCTACCTGATCAACAACTCTGGCGCGTCCGCCTCAAGCGTCACGATCAAGCAACAGGCCCGATCGCCGTTGAATACTTGGTTGATCTCGGGCTCGAATTTCATGGGTTTTCCCTCCGCAGGCACCAGTTCGTCTTGGCCAGTCCTGAGCAATTACTTCGCCAGTTTCATCAACGGTAGCAACACCGGCCTGCCCAGCGGCACCAAGATCTACAAATACGTTGGCGGTGCATTGAGCTCTTCCAACCCGCTCCAAGTTGTCAACAACACGGAGCGACTGGATCCAGACAAGGCCTACTGGATCAATCTTGCCACCGTGAGCAGTTTCACGGGTGCCATCGAATACGAGGTGCCCGGCTCAGGCGGCCTCCTTTTTGGCCGTACGGCTTCCGCCCTGACCGTCGGCGTGACGAATCGCTCCACCAGCAGCGTCACTCTCACGATCTCGCTCGATGCTTCCGAAGCGGCACCCACGGGGCAAGCTACCATCCGCGGCGCGGTCCCGCTCACCAAGCGTGTCTTCAATAGCACGACTAACTCCTACGATGAGACATCGGTACCTGCCACCGGTTCTTCGCCGACCTACACGGTGACCCTGGCGGCCGGTGGTCGCGCTAACCTCGATTTCGGCGTCAACCGTTCTTCCCTCTCGACGACTTCATCCGACTTCTATGCATCGATCCTCCGGATCAAGGACTCCGCCGGTCTTACGGATGTCCGTTTGCCAGTCAGTGCCCAGCCCGCAACGGCCGCTGGGCTATGGATTGGCCAAGTAAATGTGTCCCAAGTCGTGAGCACACAGCAGGGCTCTGGCTCAAACACCTCTCGCGCATTCCCACTCTACATACTCATGCACTTGGACACCGCTGGGAATGCAAGGCTCCTGCGCCAAGCATTCTCCGGGCGCTTGGTCACCACCAGCAATCCGCTCGGTCTCGCGGTCAGCGAGGCCCGCGTCCTCGGTGGCGCGGTTTCGGATGTGAAACCGATGCGTTTTTACATGCCCATGATGCCGGAGGGATCGCCCACCATCCTTGCTTCCGCCACCCCAGCCTCCTTCTCATCGGGTTCATCGGTGCTTTGGAATATTACCCACGATTACCGCGATCCAGTGAACCCTTTCGTGCACACCTATCATCCTGACCATGACAATCTTGATGCACGTTTTACCACCACGCCGCTGGGTGCGGGCAAGGAGAGCTACACCGTCGTTCGCGCTTGCACGTTTAGCTTCACCTCGACTCCACCTGATAATTCCAAAGTGGCCGGCTGGGGTACGACCGTGCTCGGTGGCAATTATTCCGAGACTCTGACCGGCTTGAATAAAGTCCCGCTTTCTGTCTCCGGCACCTTTGCCATGCGCCGCATCTCCGAGATTGCGGACATTGATCTGACCACCCCTTGATTCTATTTTAAACCATCATCACTAGACTCTTATGAAATTAAAACTCCTGGCTGCATTCGTTTCGCTGCTCGCCGCCACCGCAGGGCTGGCCCAGACCTCCACCGTACCCTCGTTGTTGAGCTACCAGGGGCGTGTCACCGACTCGGGTGGAAATCTCATTGGATCTGGCACACCAGCCAACCGGACGGTGAAGTTCCAGCTCTACACCGCCTCGTCCGGCGGCACTGCCGTCTGGGCCGAGACCCAGACCGTCACCATCTCCGGCGGAGAGTTCAGTGTGCTGATCGGCAACGGCACCGGCATCTCCGGCATCACCGGTCCTAGCTCGCCCGCTCCGACACCTTACAAAAAAATCCCAGATATCCTCAATGCCTCGACCAACCCCGCCAACGTTAACTACGACCTCGGCGTGACGGTGGATGATGGTAACGCCGGCACCACCGACGCGGAAATCTCGCCCCGCCAGCAGCTCGTGGCCGGTGCTTATTCTCTCCGTGCGCTCGTCGCAGAGTCGGTTGCCTCGAGCGCCGTTACGACCGGGATGATTGCCGATTCGAACATCACCACGGGCAAAATCGCCGATTCCAACGTCACCAGCGCTAAGATCGCTGACTCGACCATCGTCACCGCCGACCTCGCCAATAGCGCCGTGACGGCGGCCAAGATTGATACGGCCTCAGTCGGCCTCTGGAGTGTCAGTGGCAGCAGTGTTTACCGCAGTTCGGGCAGTGTCGGTGTCGGCACTTCTTCCCCGACTGCCCCGTTGAATGTTGTCGCCGGGAGCAGCACTAACCCCGACAACAACGGCCTCTTTGTTGTCAACCCAACGAATTCCGCCAATCAAATGGCCATTGTGGGCGTGCGCACCGCTGGCAGTTCCGCCGGTAACCCCTTCTTCTCGATGGACGTGAATGGGGTGACCGGCTGGTCCATGGGCATCGACAACGCCGACAGCCAAAAATTCAAGATTAGCAACTCCTGGAGCTCTCTCACCTCCGCCACCAAGTTAACCGTCACGTTGGCCGGCAACGTCGGAATCGGCCAGACTGCCCCCGGTCACCCGCTTAGCTTTGCAGATTCGCTTGGTAATAAGATCAGCCTCTACGGGCAGAACACCTCGCACTACGGTATCGGTATGCAGAGTAATCTGCTACAATTTTACTCCGATTCCGCCGGGGCGGACGTCGCCTTCGGTTACGGTTCTTCCGCGAACTTCACCGAGCGCATGCGCGTCAAGGGTAATGGCAACGTCGGCATCGGCACGAATGGTCCCAGCGAAAAGTTAACGATTAATAGCGGCTGGCTGAGGTTCGATTCCAGCGATACCGGCATCGTTGGGAGCATGGCGACCAGCGATTATTGGAAGATCTATGGCACGGGCACAGATGATAATGGCAGCCTGATCATACAAACCGGCGACAATACCAACGAGCCGATTATTTTCAAGCAACAAGATAGCGAAAGGATGCGTATTGCAAGCAATGGCTATGTTGGGATTGGAACGA
>CAILVZ010000069.1 GCA_903837825.1 Akkermansiaceae bacterium
TGATCGTGTATTCATTGATGGCATGGACTACTTCTTTATCATGTGTGAGAAGGTAGTATTCGCAGAGAAAAATATTTTTGTATCCCCAATCCCACACGAAGGCACCATCCTTCAGTTCCAGCTTCAAATCTTTGGGGCCGATTTGACGGGCCAGTTCTCTCACTCGGGGGAGGTACTTTGAATTTCCCGTTGCCATCAGTGCGAGTCCGTTGATTGCGCCGTTCCAGCTATCTTCCAGTGGTTCTTTTTCGAGTGCCTTGCATGCCTCTTCGAGGATGCGTTTCGATTTGGAGCAGTTGAATGGGGCGGTGTCCGCGTAGGTTCCCATCACTTGCAATTTGAGTTGCACCTCCTCGGTCTTGCCTGCACGCCAGCGGAGCAGCTTGAGAATCCCTCGGTTCTCGGGTTTTTCTGCGTCCTGGATGGCGAGGGCAATTCCTTTGCGAGCGTCGTCGGTGAAGGCCTTGCTGGCGACACCGAGGATCACGTCATCGACTTGCATGACACCATCCGCTGGGGATTTTTTGCCGATGTGAGTGACGAGGATCTGGCGACTGACCGTGGTGGTTCGGCCTTGTTGGCTTTCAAAAAAGTTCTCGGGTCGGGTAAAGATCCAGCCACGCATGCCGGTGGAGCCGAGGTTGTAAGTGAGCTCACGGTCGACCGAACGATCTTTTGTTAGGTCGTGAGGGGTCTTGGCGGGTTCCGCGATGAGCGGCGTGCCGCCGAGTATCAATGCGAGTGCCAGTCCAATTGGGCCGCTGAAGAGCGTGGGACGTTTCATGATCGTGAAGGTTTTACTTCGAAATCAGCTTCAGCATTTCTTTGCCAAATGCTTCTCCGATGAGGAAATAGGTCTCGCCATTCTTGAACTCGTGGTAGCCCTCGCTGGTGGGTGAGTCCTTTTCTGCGCGTACGAAATCGTGGGTCTCCACAAAGTGGACGGTGCTCGCGAAATCTGAGCGGGCAGCAACATTTTTTTGAGCCTTGCGGATAGTGACTGCGGCGGCTTCCTTGCAATCGGCCCCCCATGGGCCCGTGAACTCCCCGATGATGAACGGAAGTTTCGGTGCTTTGAGGTCGTGGCGCACGTCCTTGATAAGGTTGGTTAGATTTTTCTCATACTCGGGAGTGCCGATGTTTGGGCTACAGAAGTCATTCCAGCCGTGCCACCAGACGAACCCTGCGAGTTCGAAGCCTGCTGTGTTCTGATAGGATGGAAATTGAGATTTGAGGTCGCCAAGGACTTGATTCACCGTCTTGATCATTTCGGTGTAGTATGGCCCGACGGATCCGCCAGAGCTCGGTGGGCGAAAATCCTTGTAGAGGTCTTTACCGCCCCAAGCGGTTTTGATGATGAGCACTTGGTTGTCAAAGTAATCGCCCATGAGATGTCCGAACTCCATTTCTGGGCCGAACCAGGTTCGGCTGCCAAGGTTCCAGCCATAGCCGAATTCAAGGATTCCATGGCGGCTGCCAAACTCATTCACATCATAGACCCAGACGTCTTTGCGTTTTTCGTTCCATTCGCCCTTTGCGTTCACCCATTTGCGAAGCATCGGCGCCTTCGCGGGATCCTTGAGGATCGACGCGAGCGTGCCGGGTTTTTCGACACCAGATTCATCAAAGGATGAAACCATCCCTTGGCCCTGCATGTTTGACTGGCCTGCTAGAATGAAGACTTTTACTGGTTTCGCGCTCGCGGCGCATGCCATGACGAGCCAGCAGGAAAGTAGCGAGGTGGAAAGGCGTTGCATCATTTCGTTGCTGTTGGGGTTGGAGTGTTTCGGTTTGGAAGGGGACCCCAAATTTCTTCCATGAGTGCGAAGATTTCGGGTTCTGTATCCTTGAGCTCGCCAGTCACAAATGGATAGAAATCATTTGATCCAAAATAGGACTCGGTCATTTCCGCGAAAAACTCCATTTGGTTTTTGAGTCCGTAGTGCTCGCGGCGATTGCCTGGGCTGTTTAGTACGGAATTGTATTTCCCACTATCGCGAAATTTTTCCCAGATCGCCTTCACCCTTGGTTCTTCGAAGCCAAGCACTTGGTCATGATATGCGTGGGCTAACTCGTGGAGTACCACCCATGGCATCCGATGGATGTCAAATGGCAGGAGAAAGTCATCAACCGTTGGAATATGCACGCACTTCGCGAGTTTCTCGCCGTAGCCATTTTCTTTCAGCCAGTCCGCCTCGGAATGGTACTGCATCGATGTCAGTTCTCCGCAGGTGAGATCCATCTCGATGGTGACGGCACGCAACTTTGCGAGTGATTTCTCCGGAACCACAAATTCGATGGCAACCAAGCGTGATTCTAATAGACGAAGTGCCCGTGTGCCTGATGCAGCTGCTTCTCCGTTGAGGAGGCGGTTGTCGATGCGTACATTCCAACCATTGATGTTGCGGTTGGTGAACTCGGTAGGGATGGGCGGTTTCTCCGCCGCGTTGAGGCAGACGCTGAGTAACGCGAAGATGGGGATGAGGTAATGCTTCATGGATTAGTTTGTGGGGATTTGGTTGACCGTGTAGTAGGCCGCCTCGTGGAGGAGTGGTTGACCGTTGAGATCGAGTAGGCCAGGCATGTGGAGTTCGTGCACGTGACCTTGGACGAGGTGATCCACATCGATTCGGACTTCGAGGCCGTCTGGGCTTACCGATGCAGCGGTGATGTGCTGTTCCGCTTGTTCCAATTCTGGGCTTCCATATTCCTCGTGGTAGTGATGGGTGAAAGTCTCCATCGTATAGCTTCCGAGGTTCTTGGCGCTGTTAGGGTCCACGGGTGTGGTGAAGCGGAGGATGAAGCCGCCTGGCTTGATGCGCATCGTGAGGACTTCGAATGGGGTTTTTCCAGTCCAGTCGATCCGTTGCATGGCGGTTTCTGCTAGACCGCGGACTGGCCATCCCCGTTTGCTACCGCCTACGAAGATTTGGCCTTTTTCCGAGAGCGTGCCACCGATGATGCCAGTGCTCAGGCCTTGGCGGAATGGGAAGCAGGCCCCCTGATAGATTCCATTGACCTTCTCCATGTCGGCCCGCATCACGAGGCTGAGGGTGTAGTCGGATACAAACATCTGACCTGCGAAGGGTCCGAATTTCCCGTTAGAGTGATCGGGCATGATCGCGGTGGCGCATTGCCCCATTTTTTTGTAGGGGAAGATCACGGCAGGAGGCACCAGTTGTGGGATTCTTTTCGCGTCGAGGTAGTAGCGGGAATCCTCGGTGTTGGTGGGTTCTGCTGGACGTGGCCCCATGTTTGGAGCGAGGTCATACCATGGGAAGCTGATCGGGTGTCCCATGAATCCGCCTGGGCGGAGGTGTTTGAGTGAGCATGAGCCATTCCATGGACCTTGGTTCTCGGTGTAGAATGCATCGCCGGCATCATTGAAGGCAACGCCTGCGGGGCTGCGCAGGCCGCTGCACATGGCTTCCCAACGACCATCAGGGAAGTGCCGAAGCGCCCAACCGCGGAAGGGAACTTCCGAGGTGTAACTTCCTGTTAGGCAGTGGGTGGTCCAGATCGCGCCATCCTTATCAAATCCGCAGGATCCAAAGGTGAATTCGTGTTCGCCACTCCAGCCCCAAGCATCGCTGACGGTCTCGAATTTGTCCGCGCGTCCGTCGTGATCGGTGTCGAGGACGCGGGTAAGTTCGCTTTGTTGCGTGGCGTAAAGCACGCCGTCCTTCATCGCGAGGCCAAAAATTTCGGTGAGTCCGGTGGCAAACAAAGTCCACTGTGGGGAGGGCGAGCTGGCATCTGCTCCGGTGGAGAAATAGATTTCACCACGGCGGGTTCCGACGACGAGCCTGCCATCCGGCAAGGATAGCATGCTGCCCGCTTCGGCGATTGCGCCGGGAGGAAGTGGAATATCTGTGATGGTGTAGTATTGGGGTTCGCGGTCATTCGCCACCAATTCTGCTAGATCATCGGTATTGATGTTTTGTGCAAGGTCGGTGGGTTTGATGCCCGTGCGATAGCCGCCGAAGTCGCTCTTCTTCGGTGAGTAGGTGCCCACGTGTTTGACATCGGTCTTGGCTGGGAGTTTATCCTCCATGCCCATGCACCAGTAGCAGGCATTTACAAACATGCGTCGGACGCCCTCTTCTTTGAAATCGTCGCCATAGCCCATGGTTGTGGTGAAGACCCTAGCTGGCTTGCCGGATGTTCCGGTGAAAGTCTTGGTCCATGCGATGGGCAGGGGTGGTTTGTCAGTGTCGGGTTTGTCGTCGGGGCTTAAGCCCACAAGCGGTTGTCCCATCACGAGCGGTTGGCTATCGCCTTCGAGCGCGTTGACCTTGTAGGCGTGGCATGGGCCCCAGATTTGATCGATCCCGCGAAGGATGGGATGCTCTTTCATCTTGGGAACGATGATCCCGAGGGTGCTTTCGGTGCGGTATCCACCGTAGTGATCGACCCAGGTTTCCCCGAGGACTTGTCGTCCGAAGCCGCCAGGGAAATCTTTGCTTGGTCCGCGCCATCCCCACTTCGCGTACTTGTCGCCTTGGAGTTTGTCGTAGCTGAAGGCGTGGGTGGCGGTTCTTACGCCGATGACGGGTCGACCAGAGTTCACGTAATCCACAAATTTTGCCATTTCGGCCTCGGGAAGATGGCGGAATCGGGTGAAGACCACCATGAGGTCGGCGGTTTTCAGGGTGTCGAGTCCGGGGATATTGTCGGCGACTTTCGGATCGATGAAACCGGTTTTTGGGTCCACTGCGAAGAGCACGATGCATTCGAATCCGTGGCGTTGTGCGAGGATGCGGGCCATCGCGGGCATCGACTCTTCCGAGCGGTATTCCTCGTCGCCCGTGATGAATACGATGCGCTTGCCCTTGCCGGGTCCGTTGCCGCCCTTGTAGGTGAGGTACTGCGCGTCTGCAGCATCGAGCGTTGAGGTGGCTGAAAAAGCGATGGCCATGACAGCTGTGGTTAGCGCGGTGCGGAGTGGTTTACCAAACATACTCGATTTCCAGGTGATCATTCGTTGCGTCGGTGTGGATTGGGACGAGTAGCTCTTGATGTTCGCCCTTGCCACGGACGATAGGGGTGCCGCCTGTTTTGATGGTGATCGTTAGCGTGTCGTCGAGGCGATAGGAATGGTCGTTCACGCGAGCGAGTCTGCCGACTGCAAGGCGGAGGTGGAGGCCTGATGCAGAGTTGCCCGTGAAGTGCATCGTGCGGAGCAGGTTGGTTTTTCCTGAGGAATCGATGGGGGTAAACCAATCCTCAACCGTTTGACCAGCAAAGGCGTACTGGATGACCGGGCGTTTGAGTGAGTCCAGATGGTAGCCACCAAACTTCATTCCAAGCGACTTCGCGGGTTCAGTCGGCCATAGCATGTTAGGTTCTGTTAGAATTGCCAAAGGTGAACCGTGAGGGAAGACCATAATATCGGTGCCGAGTGGGCGGATGTTGCCCATGCCTTGACTGCTCCAGTGTGGAGAAGCGTCGAGGAATCGACCGCGCCAGATGAAAGAGAGTCGCGCTTCTTCCGCGTCGAATGCGGCGTTGATCTGTCCCGGGTAGGCGGTAGCGATCGCGCGGAACCCAGCTTCCCAGAGTTTACCACGATAGACGATGGGCTCGCCGCCGACGATGATTTCCATGTTTTTTCGGCTGAGTCCTTCTGGAAATTTTGCCTTCGTTCCATCGGATAGATACGTCCAGATGGCGGCGTGTTGGCGATCCGTGTCTCCGTCGAGTACCGTGGGTAGCAGGCTTTTCCCGTTAGGCCAGAGAGCCGGCATACGGGTGCCGGGGTGGAAACGATTCGGGTCACGGAGGAATTGGCGGAACCAGTCCTCGTTGAGGCGGGCGGTGACGGTGATTAGATCGAGAACTTGAAGCGCGTGGGCAGGCTGACGGTTGAAGCGGTGGCAGGCAATGCACGACAGGCCATCGGTACCGATCAGCTTGCGTCCCGCGACTCGTTGGGCATCTGGAGAATCGGCAACGGGGTCGATGGGGAGCGCGTGGCGGTCAAGTGAGACCAAGAGGTCCGTTAGATGGGCGACATTTGCCGCGCCGAACTGCGGCATGCGGGTGTTCAGGTAGGGGCGCACACTCGCGCCTTCGGTGAAGACTTTTTTCAGCCATTCGGGACGCAACTTGTCGCCTACCCCATCGAGTTGAGGAGGGAGGCGGCCTTCGTCACCGAGGTCATCGACATTTGAGGTGAAGAACGCGCTGCGGTCTGGGGTGACGCCGCCGATTGCATCGCGGATGTGGCAAGACGTGCAGCGGAAGGTCGCCATCGATTGTGAGAGGCGTTCTTGGGGTAGGGGGGCGGCGATGTCTTCTTGGTTGAGGGCCGTCAGTGCTTTGCGGAGTGCTTCGCGCTTCGGTGCGTTGAGGTGGAAATTGGGAATGGCGCCATCGATGGTGTCTGCGAGGCATCCTCGTGATGGACTGAGGCGGGCGAGAGCGGGAAGGGCGGGGGTGTTTGCCTCGGGCTCGTGGCAGGCGGTGCAGTTGAGTGAGCGGAAAAGTTCGCGGCCTTTCGTTGCCTTGGCTTTGTCTACGACGAAGTTCTCAGATTCTGTTAGAGGATTTGCGATGGGTTCGCGTTCGTTGCTTAGGCAGGAGTTTGGGATGATGGCTTGAGCGATGCCTGGGCCCTTCCATTCCACGGCGACGTTCGGTTTTTCTTTGCCCCGTTGGACATAGTCGAGCTTGAGTTCATAGCGGCCGGGTTGGAGATCGAGATCGTATTTTTCATCGACCTTTTCATTTTCCCAGCTTTCGTCGCCCATCACCCAGCGGCCACCGATCGAGAGTCGGCTGGCTCCGGTGGCTTTGAGGAAAAACGTGTATTCGCCCGCTTGCTTCACGGTCACCCAACTGGTGAAGCGAAGTGCGGTGCCATTGTTGAGCATCGGGCCCTCGAGGGTGAGTCCATTTGCCGGCGCGGTCCGCGCGACCTCGGCTTTGTCTAACGCTTCAAGCGAGCGGATGCGGCCCCGATAGAATGCCACCTCTGCGGTCGCGGGTAGGTGTGTCTCGCGGAGCAGATAGTGAGCGACGTCGGACGCTTCATTTTCCGTTAGATTCATCGATGGCATCCTGCCTGACGGGCGGGTCGCCAATGGATCTAGTAGAAATTTTCGCAATCCATCGTGTGACCACTTGTCGACCATTCGTGGGAGAGGGATCGAGTCGGGTGGGATGGTTGCTCCATTTTGCGGTGCGTGACAGGCGACGCATCCGACGCGGTGGTAGGTGCTCTCGCCTCGTGCGACGGCGGCTCGGTCGGGGGCGATCCTGCGGAATCCAGGTTGGCTGAGGCCAATGAGGTAATGCGTTAGTTCCTCTGCTTGTGCGGCGTTGCCGTGGAGGACATCCGGCATGGTGGTGCCGGGCATCGTTTCCTGAGGCGCGCGCAAGTAGCGTCCGAGCCACTCGGCGCTGACGCGGGTGCCGATGTCGGCGAGCCTAGGCGCGGACTTGGGTGAGATCCACGCGGCTTGGCTCGGTGATGCCGAGTGGCAGGCCGTGCAATTGAGTTCACTCAGCGCGATCGTTCCTGATGTTTCGCTCGCGGTAGCATGGATCATCGCTGCTAGAAGCACCGTGGAGACCGCGAAGAGCGCCCTGTGTGATCGACTCAATTTCATGGGTTTCAATTTGGTAAATCACAGCATGCCCAGCTCGGGATCGGGAGTGGGACGGCTCGTGGAAGTGGGCTGAACGGTTCTAGCAAGCTCGACCTACGCCGCGTTGGTGTAAAACCTTTCAGCTCGCGTGGTCGACGATGACGAGTGGTTTGCCGAGTACGTCCATTCGCGGCTTGATGCCGAGTCCGGGTTCGGTGCTGGCGGCCATGAAGCCGTTGACGCGTTGTGGGGCGTTCTCGGCGTTGCTGACGGTGACGTAGCTATTGAAGTCGGTGCTGGTGAAGCGGAAGTCTTCGGGGGTGCTGTGCGCAAGGTGAGCAATGGCCGCGGTGGTGATGTCACCGCCCCACGAATCCTCGAGGGTCATCGCGATGCCCATGCTCACGCAAAGGTCGCGTGCCTGCTTGATCTTCGTCAGCCCGCCGAGCTTGCTGATTTTCAAATTCACGAGGTCCATCGCGAGGTCACCTTTGGCTCTAAGGAGCATGTCGAAGTTGTCGATGTTTTCGTCGAGCACGAATGGATGGTCTGTATTTCGGCGGACCGCGAGGCATTCCTCGTAAGTGAGGCACGGTTGTTCGATGTAGACGTCGAGATCGCGGACGGCGCGGACCACGCGGACGGCTTCATGCTGCGTCCAGCCGGTGTTGGCATCAGCCACGAGGCGCTCGCCGGGTTGCATTTCGGCGGCTACGGCGTGGATGCGGTCGATATCGACATCGGGATCGCCGCCGACTTTGAGTTGGAAACGAGAATAGCCCTCCGCGCGGTAGCCGGCGACTTTTGCGGCCATTTCCTCGGGGGATTCCTGCGAGATTGCGCGATAGAGACGGATTTTTTCGCCATAGCGGCCGCCCATCAGCACGCAGACGGGTAGGCCCGTGGCTTTGCCGAGGATGTCCCAGCACGCGATGTCGATGCCGCTCTTCACGTAGGCGTGGCCTTTGAGTGCGGCGTCCATGCGGTAGTTCAGTTTGAGAAGTTCGCGTGGGTCGCAACCGATCAGGTGTGGTCCGAGTTCGCGGATGCCCGCGCGAACGCCTTCTGCGTAGGCTGGTAGGTAAAATGGTCCGAGTGGACAAACCTCGCCGTAGCCGGTGATGCCTTCGTCCGTTTCCACCGCAACGATCGTGCTGTCGAAGACGGTTACGGATTTGCCGCCGGACCATTTGTAGGTGGTTTCATGCAGTGGGAGTTCGACGCGGTAGGCTAGGATTCGGGTGATTTTCATGAATTGGGAAGATGATCGGGTGTGTGGGTGAAAAGGTGAGTTGGTGCTAGATCGTGGTGATTTGCCGAGTGGGAAAAGATCGAGAGGAGGTTCGAGGTCGTCAAGCGGGCTTGGGAATTGTCCGTGACATCATTCGGCGACGGCAAACTTGCTGTCTTGGAAGGTCACCACGCGTGGGCGACCGGACGTTTTGTCCATGAAGGTGAACATCAGGTAGTTTGTTTTCGGGAGAAAGCGTAGCATGGTCTCGCTGGCCCCTATCCATGCACCGTCTTGTTGAAACTGAAATGCGACGGGGGCCATGTTGAAGGAGTCTCGTTTGGCTGGCATGGGTACCCCATGAATGCTACCAGGTTTGAGGATCAGTTTGGTTTCCCCAATGATGAACCTGATGTCTTGGCTGTGAAAGTTCGCGACAAAGGCGCCACCATCTGGGAAATTTTTAGGCGAATCTTCGACCACAAAAATCCGCCAAGTGGGTGTGCTGGCTGCGGGTGGTCCGGGAACAAAGACGAGGATGGCCGCCTTGATGTTGGGTGAAATTTTTGCGGTGGCGATCGGTTTTTGATCGGCTGCGGATAGGAAGGTGAAAGTGTCGGTCTGGGAAAAGCATGTCACCTTATCTGAGATCGATCCGGTCGGTACGGTTAGAGAGGCTTGCGCGTCTTTCCCTGAAAGGACGAGCATTTTTGGGAGTTCGTTTTGAGTGTCTAAGCTTAAAAAGCGACAATCCACCTTGGTGCCATCTTGGGCGTGGAGAATCGTTTGGGCGAGTAGTAAAAAATAAAGTGAGAGCGCGCGCATGGATGGATGGTGGTGAGATCGAGAGGTATGTTAGATTTCGGTGGAATTGAGCCAGCGGAACGATGTAAGTTTAAACCGGCGTCCGAAAGTCTTATTGGTCGCGCTCGTGAGTGAAGCGATCGGTGTCTCGACGGCGTCGGATGAATCGATCCAATCGGTAACTCGCTGAACAACCGCTTCGCAGGTCGCTGTTGCCACCATTTTGCCGGAGGCATCGCGGGACTCACCGTAGCCACGGATGGTGAATGTGTCCGAGCGGGCTGTCGCGGTATTTCCGAGCACATTGAGGATGTCGGCTTGAGAGAGGTAGCCTGGTGCCCCTTGGTAGCTGGGTCCTATCCCTGCGGTTGCGTTTTTGTATTTGTAGTTGCTGACGGTCGCTGCGGGAATTTCGAAGCCAGCATTCGCTGAGGTTGCGAGGGATTGGTTGAGGTTGGAGTCATCGATCGCTTGTTGGAGGGCGCCGCGTTGTGCCTTATCATCAGACTCTGATCCCAGACGGCGGTTGACGAATTCGGCCAGTGACAAGAACGGGCCGCGCAGGCGGACTTGCTTCACGATGTTTTCGGCCAAGGTCTGCAACTGGGCATCGGAATACTCGCGAGTTCCCATCCAGTAGGCATCTTTTGGGTCGCCCCCATCGGCAGCCGAAGGTGATGCGGGAAGGCGGAAGCGGCTAATCCTAGCACTGCCGGTTGCGGTCGCCTTCAAGGAGGTCAGGCTAGTGCTTGTGCCTGAGCGCTGGTTGACGATAGCCTGCGCGTCATGGATGGAAGCCAGCATGGCCTTCCATGCCTGCACCGAGGTTGAGTTGATGTTGAAGGCGCCTGCTATGGATTGCCACGCGGCGATGGTTTTGTAGGCGGTGGGTTGCGTGACAGCGGTGGAGAAATCGCTCTTTGTTTTCCCGCTTGGTGGCGTTAATGTCATGCGTGGGTCAGCCAGTGGGACGTCGGCCGCGAGGTTTTTGGCAAGCACTTGGCTCGTGGTACCACTGGTTCCGAAGCTTCCGGTTTGGTCCGCAAGACCTGAGAAATAAAAGCCATCGTAAAGCGCCGTATTGAGAAGGAAGGAATGGTCGAGGTAATTGTATCCGCTCGGGCCACTTTCGGAGATGCTGCTTGGGGAA
>CAILVZ010000070.1 GCA_903837825.1 Akkermansiaceae bacterium
ATTCCTGAAGTCGCTATAATCAGTACTCCCTTCGGAATACTGCAATCCTACAATGCTGATCCCGGCCGACTCAAATTCAGCAACGCAAGCCTCGAGCCTTGCAAAGTGGTATGGCAGCCACTTTCCGAAGACAATCGCGACACTCTTGTGACTATCCTTTGAACTCATTGAGGTAAAAGTCACCCTCATTCAATTGGGAATAAAGGTTGTTAAGGGTTGCTGACCCGGCAGCTCGCATTTCATTCATCATTGACGGATCCTTGCACAACGAAACTATTTGTGATGCCATTCGTGCGCAATCATGCTTGTTGAGAAGGAATCCGTTTTCACCGTCAAAAACCAACTCATTCAAGCCGCCCCTGACGACTGATGCGACCGGAACCGCACCATAGCCCATGGCCTCCCCTGGCGTGCGGCCGAATGCATCGAAATCCGAATTGAAAAGAAGTATGTCGAGACTTCTGTAAAAACTCTCCAGATTCTTCTGCCAGCCTAAAAAGCGGATGCGGGCGCCGTGACGCATGCGATGAACCCTTGAACGGAGCTCCTGTTCAAGTTCACCTCCGCCGGCAAGTATGAAGTAGGCATTCGGGATTGCCTCCAGAACGATCTCCGCGACTCCCAGGAATACATCCCATCGTATTCAGGGAATCAGCCAACCCGCGTTGCCGATCACAAAGGAATCCTGTGGAAGCGCCAGTAGATTTCTCGCTTCGCCCTTGGCATGGCCGTCATTCTCAATGATTGGAAAATGGTAATGAACTACGGATGAGCGTTTCTTCAACCATGGGGCGATGCCGATCGCCTCGTTCCTGACGAAATCAGAGCAATAGGTGACCCTGTCACATTGTCTGCAGAACACCTCGTAGAAAAGTTTCCATCGGATATACGAGGTCGAGCTCTCGAAATGGTGGTAATGATGTCCAAGAAGCTTTGGAAGCCGGGATCCACGGACGGAGCGCAGGCTTGCTACGTCCGTTCCGGTAATCCAGATATGGCTGCAGTCGATCGACCTGTCGAGCACCTTGCGGGCAAACCCGGGATGCGACTTCCATCCGAACCGTCCGCTATAGGGCGAGTCGAAGGCACCTTTGTCGACTCGCTTCAAGAACGGGGCCCCGTCGCCAAACGGACGTGGAGTCGCTATGGTGAACGAGATATCCCGTTCGGCAAGCCACGGCAGAAGCTTGTAGGCACTTTGCTCCATTCCTCCAAGATTGGAGCATTGGATCAGTTTCAGGACTTTGGACATTTTCGGTAATGGAAACTGGCAATTACAATACGACACTCAAAAGACCCGGTGAGCCTCGAAAACAGAATACGAACCCGTTGGCGGATGGCTATTCTCGGCCGGTTGCAAGACGGATCCTGCCGGGTTGCCGCCCTCTTGATCTCTTTCTCTCAATGGCCCACGCAAGCAGAAGGCACGGCACCACGGCATATAAGGTCCCATAGAAATACTGCCAGAGATAGAATCGGGAAAGACCCAACGCGTTCACCACCACAATTCCATAGAGACTAAACCTCAGGTAAGTTCGGGGCATTGTAAGGATCGTCATGTCAACAAACGAAATCAAATAGCCAAGTGATGCCATTGAGAGTAGCATCCATATCCTTCCTCCATCAACGAGGAAGAACCCCGCAATGCCGGGAGACAAAGGCGACCCGTTGAGAA
>CAILVZ010000071.1 GCA_903837825.1 Akkermansiaceae bacterium
CGCTTCGCGCAGCCATAGCCACTGGCCACACGGCATTTGTTTTCTGACGATCTCCGCTGTCTGAATTTGCTGGTGGTTGGTTGGTTTGTTGGCGGTTTGTTGGTGGTTCGGGCCTGGTTTGTTGGCTTGCTGCCTCCGCCACTAGCGGCGTTCTTCTCCTTGTTCTTCCTCGCCTTTTGGGTATCGGACAGTTTTGGCTGGTGGAGGGGTCGTGCTTGATTTCAAGGCAACGATTTGGTCGCGCAAGTGGGCCGCCCGCTCAAATTCCAACCGGGACGAACACTCACGCATCTCTTCCTCGAGCTCACCAATGACTTGGATTTGATCGTAGGTGGCGACGTCATCGGCCACCATCGCGTGGTTGAGTTGATCCGCTTGTTCGCGCTCCTTTTCGTGAGAGTGTAGGCTCTGCTGGAGGGCGCGTTTCACGCTTTGGGGCGTGATCCCGTGCGTCTCGTTGTGCGCTAATTGTCGGCCACGGCGATAGGCGGTGATGTCGATGAGTGCCTGGATCGAGTCAGTGACCTTGTCACAGAAAAGCACACACTCGCCGTGGATGTGTCGGGCGGCTCGCCCCGCAGTCTGGATCATCGATGTCTCATTGCGGAGGAAGCCCTCCTTGTCGGCATCAAGAATGCAGACCAGCGAAACCTCGGGTAGGTCGAGCCCTTCACGCAGCAGGTTAATTCCAATCAGGATATCAAAGGCTGCGTTTCGCAATTGTCGGAGGATTTCCACGCGTTCGACCGCATCAATGTCCGAGTGCAGATAACGGCACTTCAGTCCGGTTGCTTGAAGGTATTCGGAAAGATCCTCGGCGGTCTTTTTGGTGAGCGTGGTGATGAGCACACGTTCGTGGCGTTCGACGCGTTGGCGGCAAAGTTCAATCGTCTCATCGATCTGGCCCTTGAGGGGGCGCAAGGTGAGGACGGGATCGAGCAAGCCGGTTGGACGAATGATTTGTTCGACGACTAGTGGTGTTCCACGCTTGTTTACGTCGAATTTCTCGACGGGTTCGTCGTTACCGCTGGGCTTGATTCGAAGTTTTTTGAAATCGAAAAGCGGCACGTTGCCGTCTTGGGTCCGATGTTTGATGGGGATAAACGTTTTGTTGTCTGGTCTCGAATTGACGATTTCAAATGGCCCTGGCGTCGCGGAAACGTAAACGCGCTGGTGGGTCATTTGCATGAACTCCTCGAAGCGTAAAGGGCGATTGTCTAAAGCGCTGGGCAACCGAAATCCGTGGTCGACCAAAACCGTCTTGCGGCTCTTGTCGCCCTCAAACATGCCGCCAATCTGAGGGATCGTCGCATGGCTTTCGTCGACCAGTAAAAGGAAATCCCGAGGAAAGAAATCCAACAGCGTATTCGGTCTTGCGCCTGGTTCCCGTCCGGTGATGTGGCGAGAGTAATTTTCGATCCCTTGGCAAAATCCCATCTCCGCCATCATTTCGAGATCATAGTCGGTGCGCATCCGGAGCCGCTGGGCCTCGATAAGCTTGCTGTCTTTTTCAAACAGTGCGACTTGCTCGTCTGCCTCTTTGCGGATCGCTTGCATCGCAAGTTTCATTTTATCGGCTGGCGTTACGAACTGCTTGGCGGGAAAAAAAGTGTGGTTCTCTAAGCGGTCGATCGTCTGACCCGTTAGAGTGTGAACGCTAGTGACGCGCTCGACCTCGTCGTCGAAAAACTCGATGCGAATCGCTGTCTCGTCGAGATACGCTGGGTGGACTTCGACTACATCGCCGCGTACTCGGAATTTCCCGCGTCCGAAGGCAACGTCGTTGCGTTCAAAAAGCATGCCTACAAGCGAGGCGATGAAGTCTTCTCGGCTCAGTTTTTGCCCGACCCAGATCGGCAGCATCATGTTCTGATAATCCTCAGGCGAGCCGAGGCCGTAGATGCATGAGACCGATGCGACCACGATCGTGTCTTGCCGTGTCAGCAAGGATCCCATGGTGCTAAGTCTGAGGCGCTCAATCTCGTCGTTAATGGCAGAATCTTTTTCGATGTAGGTATCGCTACGCGGGATGTAGGCTTCAGGTTGATAATAGTCAAAGTAGGAGACAAAGTATTCGACGGCGTTGTGAGGGAAGAAATTTTTGAACTCTGAATAGAGTTGAGCTGCTAACGTCTTGTTGTGGCTCATGATCAAGGTTGGCTTGCCTTGGGCCTGGATCAGATTCGCCATCGTGAAGGTTTTGCCAGAACCCGTTACCCCGAGCAGCGTCTGATGCCGATTTCCCGCAGCAAGGGACTTCGTGAGCTTCGCAATCGCTTGTGCCTGATCTCCCTCAGGTTGGTAATTGCTAACGAGTCGAAATGGCATGCTCTGGGATACTTAAATGGCATCGGCCCCCAACCGCAAGGTCTGGTGTCCTGAAATTGGATTGAATGGTTGGATTGGTTTACGATCCCGTGAAGGCAATTTTTGGCTTATTTCCAACAATAGAACAATGATTGAATCAATTTAATCCCACTAAGCCGGGTGGGGGAAAGAGGTCATCTGCGGTGTTTGGCATTGGGTGATCATCGTGTAAATCATTCAATTTAAATGATTATTTGCCCTACGCATCTTGCGATATCGTGAAAATGACTCGATTGGGCATCCCAAATTCACGTGATTACTTGGATTTTTTTTGACATGAAATCATGAAATGATGCATTGTTGTTGACTCATTGTGAGCAGGCATCGTGTAATCACCCCGTTCATACAAAAACGATCACCCATGATTCCGCTCATCCGTAGCTCAGTTCCAGTGAGCCTTGCCTGTAATTTCGGGGGTTCCATACTGCTTGCACTAAGCTCGTTGGTCTTGGCTGGAACGGAGCAGTTTTTCACGACCCCAGAGGCTCCGTTTTTGGTGGATCCCCATGAGAATATCATCGTGGTCCATCTGCCCGCCGGCCCAGTTGAAGGTGCCCAAGGGACGATCGACCTTGCCCGCAAGGATCATCCGGATGCGCTTTTAGCGCTCGAAGCGCAGGGGACGCTCCAGATCGGTGCAACTCCGCTGCGGTTGGGATCGCGGATGATGCTTAGACTTTCGCCAACGGCGGGCGTTAATGCTGCGTCGGATTGTTCGGCAACGGCACTCGTCGAGATGGCAAATGCGGACACGGTTTCCGTTACCTCGTCAGGACCCAGTGTTGCGAGGCTCGACGGGATGGGTAAGTCACTGATCGGAATCCGAGTCGTAGGGGGCAAGAGGGTCCACATTGATCAAGTGAGTGTGGTGGCTTGCCGTGTCGCGGGAATCGATTATCAAGGTGCGGATCCGACCGCGGTTAACGAAACGGGCAGTGTGACCCGTTGTTATTTTCGTGAAAATGGCGATGGCTTGAGAGTGGGAAATAGCGCTGGTTTTATGTGTCTTGATAACGAATTCCAATCCCAAAGCGGAACGGCGCTATCGATCACCTCCTTGACGAGCGTGGTGGCTGGAAACCAATTCGGCGAGAATCATGCCGCGATTCGCTCAGGTTCGAGTCGGGGCGTGATTGCTCGCAATCGGATCAATGATGCGGATGCGATCAGTCTAACAGAGTCCAGCGAGTGCGATCTCATCACGGAAAACCATGGGAATTCTTCTGGTCTCAAACTGACTCTGGCGGGCTCGAGGCATCAACTCGTTCGCAATGCTTTGACTGGCAATGCGACTCTCGCAGAAGGCAGTAGAGACGTCTTGCTGTTAGGGAACGAAGGATTGAAGTGTGATGCCGTAGCACCTGGTCTCAAGTGGTTCAATCCTCCCACATGGGATCATGCTCACCAAGAGGCACGGATCGTCGATGGCATGGGGAGGTTTGATTTGGAGGTTCTCGGGGGAATCTCCAAGGAGCCGAAGGCCGCGAAGCCTGTGGCGGTCGATCTCAAGGTGGTTCAGAAGGAAGTGGATCGTGCACGTTCCGAACATCCGAGCGATGTGATTGTTCTGAAGCTGAAGGGGAAATTCGTGTCCCGCAATCCGGTGGGGCTGAAGTTGCCGCCGAATACATGCATGATTCTTGATGGCCAGATCGTCGCAAGTCTCGGTGCTGAGTTGGATCCTCTTTGGGTACGTGAGGCGCCGCTGACTCAGTTGATCCAACTACCAGGGAGGGGCTTCTGTTCCATTTCTGGAGGAAAGCTCGACTGCGGTCATCAAGCGTTTTACCCGATCAATGCGAACTCTGGCAGCACCGCGTTGATCGAAGGGGTGAATCTCACTGGCGGTGCGCGAGACGGTCTTTACACCAAGGGTCGTGATGGCGGAGCTGCGGTGTTTGTGTATCGGTGTAATGTGTTTGGCAACAATGGGCGGGGGATCTGGCCGCATGTCGCGAGCCGGGTGCACTCGATCGCCAACGTCTGTTCGGGCAACAAAATGGACGGGATTGATCTCGATGCCGGATCGAAGGACTGCACGGCGCTTTTCAACGTGTGCAGCGGAAACGGTCGCCATGGGGTGTTTGTTGAGGAAGCGGTGAGTGAGCAAATCGTTTTTGCCAATATCCTCAACGGCAATGGCCAGGCGGGTGTGCATGTCTGGAACGAAGAGGTGGTCGGGAACACCGGGCATAATGTGATCGCTGCAAACACCTGCGAATCCAATCGTCGCGGGGTAAGTGCTGGCGGGCGTTCTGCCGATAAAACCGCAAATGCGAATTTCTTCTTCAACAACGTGTGTCGGCACAACCGACTGGATGGGATGCTGGCTGGGAATGGCCATGGCACTGGAAACTACTTTGCGCAGTGCGTGGTCGGGCAAAACAGTGAATCCGACGTCAGCGCGTCGCTAAGTGCGTCGCCGCATTTCTTCTCTTTACCACCCAAGGCCAAGGCACCATGAGACGCTGCCACCCAAGTTATTTTGCTGGCCCTGCCCATCATTTTGCATAAAATTACAAGTCAGCGATTCATCCGACTTGTAATACCATTCATTGTAAATACATTTACAACCAAGTAAGCCCTTTTTGTCTGGTCGTTTCGGCTCGGACACCAACCCAAGTCTCCTGATTTATGAAGAAATGTGATGCAGCCATGGCCATTCAGGTAAATCGTGTTATTGGCAGTCGCAGAGGTTTCGCTCTGATCGTGACCCTGTCGTTGATGATTTTACTTACGGTCATTGCGGTAGGACTCTTGTCGCTTTCGAGCATCAGCCTTCGCAGTTCGGCTCAAGGCGATGCAATGCAGGCCGCTCGCGCCAACGCACAAGTGTCGCTTCTCATCGCGCTCGGCGACCTTCAAAAACAACTAGGACCAGACACTCGCGTCTCAGCCACTGCGGATCAAATCGGCACGGCGGGAGGTGCCACCTCATCGACTCCACAAGCGCAACGCCATTGGGCAGGAGCTTATCAGTCTTGGGCTTCCAGCGAAAAAAATCGGCCCCAAACACCGACGTTCCTACAGTGGTTTGTGTCTGGCGACCCCTCCAAGGTGAAAGACAAGACGTTCGCCGCGAATGCCGGTTCTTCGAAGCTCGTGGAAATCGTCAGTAAAAATGCGGTGGGTTCGACCGGGGATCCTGTGACGGTTCCGATGATTTCCCAGACCCTGAGCGGTGGCATGAATAATTTTGCATGGTGGGTCAGCGACGAGGGTGTCAAAGCCTACATCCCGACCGATCCTTCACCCACAGCGAATGGTACCTCAGACCAGCGTCTTGCCATGCAAGCCGCACCCAACATGGGGCTAAAGGTGATGGCTGATCTCACTGGGACGAAAAAACCACTCGAGGCCCTCGATCAAGAAAGTACAGTGATCCGCAAGTTAGTGAGTATGCGTGAAACCGAGTTGGCGCTTAGCACCGCCGCGAAAACCGATATGAAGAGCTTGCATCATGACGTTTCATGCCAGAACAGAGGTCTTCTCACTGATGTAAGCAAAGGTGGCTTCCGCCAAGATTTGTCCATGATCCTCCAAGCTCCCGAAACATCGGTACCCACTACAGCACTATACACTTCCGGGGGGATGGGTGGAATCAACATGGCGGAACTCTGGGCCTACTACAACTTGCCAAGTCAGTTGAAGTCAGGTGGTTCAACCTACACGTCAGGCGATTCGATGCCAAGTAACGCAAGTTATCTTAGGCAGGAAACAACGGTGAGTGCATTCAACTCAAGTAAATTTCACTATCTCAAACAGCCTGCCTACATTCGTTTTCAGCAGCTGCTTTCGTTTTATGCCAAGCCCAAATCGCCCATCACGAACCCAGCGAGTTACGAGCTTGGGATTGTGATTGATCCGATCGTGACCCTTTGGAATCCGCTTGATGTACCATTGTCGCTTGAAGGGTCATTCGTGAGTATCAAATACTTCGCACTTCCCTATGACCTAAAAATCAAATTCAACGGGGTTGAGAACAATGTTCCGATTGGTAAGATTGTTGGAGGAACAAGTTCTTCACAGGGAGCGAATTTCTTGACGATGCGCATTGGCAACAGCGCAGGCGGCAGTAAACCAGTGATTTTGAAACCTGGCGAAGTGATGATTTTTTCGCAGAAAAATACGGCGACTTCTACCCCAGGCGGTGGCGCGCAGCAAGTTGAGGCGCAACCGGGATGGGTGTATAGCCCGACTGCGGGCGGCTTTTATTATCCGTATAGTGAGTACAAGGCTGCTTCAAAAGTAGCGGGCCCAGGAACGGCTCAGTTCAGTTACTCAGTCACTCCTAATAGCGACAAGTCCTTGGGAACGGCGTATGCGAGTGCCCATAATATCTATTATAAGTTTGATCGGTCTGATAATGGTCAAGAAACCCAACAAGCGGGCTATTACACGATCAATAACCGAATCGACGCGAGCGCTGCGGAGTACCTCAGCTTCTTCGATAAGATCGCGCCAAGCGCGAACATTCCACTTTCGAATGTTGTGAGCAAGAGGCCCTTTATGGTTTTCAGCTTCCTCGCCAAGACCGAAGATGGCGCAGAGAACCCCGGGCGGTTTTTTGCTCGCTACAATCCACGGGCAACCAAACTGGATTTCTACGATCTTGAACAGAACGAGCAACGGATGATGCCGTTTGAGATCAAAACTCAGGCGGTGACCAGCATCTTCGATTCAGTGGGAGAAGCCACCGCGAAGGGAAATAGCTATTTTGGTGGGGGGTGGACGCTTGATTCCAATGGTTCAACCAATGTCATCACGCACTCGGTGCCGCGCCAGCCACCTGTTTCTCTAGCCGCCTTCCAGCACTCGATGGCGAATGGGTTTCCCGTGGATGGCAATGGTCGAGTCAGTACCAATTCACTTTCGGTTCTGTATCCTCTCATCAATCATGCGATTGGGAATTCGATGGCCACCTCTCTCTTGGCCCCTGACAAGACCGAGGGGGCTATTGGTGGTTCGCGCCCGATCGTCGATCATTCCTACCTCGCAAACCAAGCATTGTGGGATAGCTATTTCCTTTCTGGCATCGCTCCTCAAACTGCGGTGACATTTGACACCAAGCGCGATCAAAAGACGGTTGCCCAGGACTTCCTCACCAGTTCCAAGTCATTGCCTGTAAAACAGTACAAGCTAAGCCTTCAAGGGGTGGACCCATCCACAGTGCTTGCGAAACTTGTCAACGGAACGGCTCCGGTAGGAGGATCTGAGAAGCTGACGGCCTCCTACATCTCAGTGGATGGCATGTTCAATGTGAATTCAACCTCGGTTGAGGCCTGGAAGGCTCTACTTAGCTCACTACGCAACCGCGATATTGTCGGTACGAATGCTCTCGGTGCAGATGATACGATCAAGGTTACAGCAGGCACGGCACCCAATGCATCACTGATGACACCCGCGAACTTGCCCGTCACCACGGATTCAGGTGGTGCGCTCCAAGCGACCTCGCCCACGGCTCAATGGGCTGGGGTTCATCTACTATCCGATGCGGAGATCTCCTCACTCTCGAAGGCGATCGTTTCGGAAGTCCGTAAGCGCGGGCCGTTCTTGAGCCTAGCAGATTTCGTCAATCGCCGCGTTGGTAGCGATAAAACGCTGGCACTGAGTGGAGCGATCCAGAGCGCACTGGATTCAGATAGTGTTGCCATCAATAAGGCGTTCCGGACCGGTAGTCGGGCTTCAAAGGGTAGCGTTGTAGGACTCGCATTCCCTGAGGCCGAGCGCGGTGCTGCGGCCTATGGAATTCCTGGCTATGTTAAACAAGCGGATATTCTCACTCCCATTGCCCCCTTACTGTCGGCGCGTTCTGATACCTTTGTCATTCGAGGCTATGGCGAGAAGACCAATGCTGCAGGCACGACCGTGATCGCCAAGGCGTGTTGTGAAGCCGTGGTGCAGCGTGGGGCAAACTTCATAGACACCAGCGATGAGGCCACGAAGGACATCACCGCACTTGGGTCGACAGTGAATAAAACCTATGGACGGCGTTTCAACATCATTTCCTTTCGTTGGTTGACCAACAGCGAGATCTGAATTTATGATCCCATCGTCTTCACAAACTTTCATTTCACATGTTGCGTACCTTATCACTTTTGCTGTGTTTGACTTTTGGATCAGGACTTCAAGCTGCCGAAGAAACTGCGGCTAAAGGAATCAGCGTGCGGTTCTTCGCGGCTGCATTGAATGAGGGCCAGGGTCCAGTTTGTGTGGTGAGTGGCAAGACGAAGGGAGCTTCGTTTGAAATCCCAATGACCAGCCTTTCGGAGGCTCAAGGGGTTCCTTCACGCGATTTCATTTTGGCTGCAGCTGCCGCGGAGGCGCCTGATCAGCCACCGGTTCCGCTCGTTTCCATTCACCTGCCGGATCAAGGGACGGACTTTCGCATCCTTCTGGTGCCATCCCCTAACAACACCTACAAAGCCGTGGTGATTCGCGGTGATGACTCAAAGTTCCGTCATGGAGATTTCTTTTTCATCAACCTTTCCAGCCAACCTATTTTGGGCGCATTGGGTTCAACCCGTGTGGACCTAAAGCCTGGCGCACAGGAACTGGTCCGCCCGACTGGGGCGAAATCTGACACCTTCTTTGTCGTCAAGTTTGCTCGGCGCGATGGGGACACGACCGTCCCAATGAGCGACACCTGTTGGCCAATCGTGAGAGACAATCGCTCGTATGTGCTGTTTTATAACGGAAAGAATGGCAGGCCATCATTCCGTGCGATTGACGAATTCATGGCGATCGAAGCCCCTGCACCTTGAATCGCGCGGGGGAATCTTGATGGTTTTTGATCAGGCTTTGCCGTAAAGTGGGCCGTAGTTTGAACAAGCGCGGAAGTCGGCCCCTTCAAGGTCAGCTGTGCCAAACGCAGTCCATGCACTCGGGCGGAAGACACGTTCGTCGGCGATGTTGTGCATGTACACCGGAATGCGGAGCATGGATGCCAAGGTGAGGTAATGGTGTCCCACGTGGCCATAGGTCATGACGCAGTGGTTGGCGCCCCAATGGTTCATCACTTCGTAGGCGCTGGTGAATGCACCTTTCCCTGTTAGAATTGGTGCGAACCACGTCGTGGGCCAAGTAGGGTTGGTCCGTTGATCCAACGCATGGTGCACTTCGTCGGGTAGGTCGACCGTGTAGCCCTCGGCTACCTGTAGGGCTGGACCGAGTCCGCTCACGAGATTGAGACGGATCATCGTGGCAGGCATGCCACCACGGGTGCGATAACGCGTGCTGAGGCCACCACCCGGGAAATACTCGGTGATGGATGGGTGCCAGGTGGTTGCCTTGAGGCACTTGTCGACCTCAGCGTCGGTGATCTCCCAGAAGGGCTTCATCGCCGGTTGGCCGGCAAGCTCCTGCTCGCCGGTTCCATCGAGGGCCGCTGGGCCGGAATTGATGAGGTGGAGAATGCCGTCGGCCACGAGCGGATGCGTGAAGGACTTGCCGCTGGCCTGTTGAATCGCATCCAGACTCCAGTAAGTTCTCAGGTCCGCAAAAATCTGTGCGGTGTTGGTGAGTAGATGACCGAACAACATTCCTGCACCATTGAGCGCATCGTTTTCGGTGGCGACGATGTAGGGGGCACGCTTGCCATTCCAGTCGAACGAGGAATTGAGAATCGCCTCGAGGAAATCACCATTAGGGAAATGGTCGGTCCATTGGCGCTGGCCTTGAAAACCCGCTGCAATTGCATTGTGGCCATGCGATTGCTCGCCTAAGCCCCTCTCGGCAAGTTTCGGATTTCCCACCATGAGATCACGGGCGATCAGTGACATTTTCACACTATCTTCCCATTCACGATTGATTTGTTCACGGCTGCGAGTCGTGTTCGGGGAGTTGTAGTCTTGTCCCTCAGGGCAATTCTCTTTGACCCAGGCGAGCGCCTTGGCGTACTCGGCTTGGTCGTATTGTCCCTTGGCCATGCGGCCGACAAATTCCGTCATGTCGATGGCTTCGACGCGCATGCCGAACCACTTTTCCCACAACGCCGGATCGACGACCGAACCCGCGATGCCCATTGAGGTTCCGCCCATCGACAAATAGCTCTTACCCCGCATCAGCGCCACGGCGAGTCCGCAGCGCACGAACGAAAGAAGTTTCTCGCGCACATCGTCAGGGATCTCAGTGTCGGTTGCAGATTGGACATCTTTGCCATAAATCCCGAAGGCTGGGAGACCTTTCTGCGTGTGTCCGGCAAGGACCGCTGCGAGGTAGACCGCGCCTGGGCGCTCGGTGCCATTGAAGCCCCACACCGCTTTCGGCAAGTGCGGATCCATGTCCATGGTCTCAGAACCATAGCACCAGCATGGGGTGACGGTTAGAGAGACCCCGACGTTCGACAGTTTGAATTTTTCGGCGCAATCGGCGGCTTCCTTGACGCCACCGATGCAGGTGTCGGCGATCACGCACTCGACTGGAGTGCCGTCGGGATAACGCAGTTCAGAAGTGATTAATGCCGCCACCGAGCGTGCTTGTTGCATGGTGCGCTCTTCGAGTGATTCACGAACACCGCCGAGACGACCATCGATTGCTGGGCGGATGCCAATCTTTGGATAAGATGAGGATTTCATGGATAGCTTAAGGAATGGGTATTGAGGAATGAAAATCTAACATTTTTGATTGATCGGACACCAATCGGTCTTTGATCGATACCGATTAGATTCCGAGCGCCTTCTGGCGGTAATGCTCGTCTGGTCGGCCCGCGATGCGTTCTACCTGATCGCTTGTTAGAAACTGGGGTTCTCCGGAGATGGCGGCGGCACCTAGGAAGATCTCAGCAGCTTTCACTGCCATCAAGGTTGCTGCGAGCACCGCTTCGGGTGTTGCGCCAAGAGCGATCATGCCGTGGTTTTCTAGCAGAATCACTCGTGGTGGACGTGACAGGCGTTGGATGAAATCGGCTACCGCGGATTGGATGGCCTGAGACAATTTGAGACCTGGGTCCGTGTAGGGCACAAAGACGCTCTCCACGCCGCAGCAGACGATTTCGTCTGGAAAAAGCCGCCGGGTTGCAAACGTCCGAGCATGCGCAGAACAAAGGAGTGCATTGACCGCTACAGGATGTGTGTGACCCACGAAACTGACCCCAGGCAGCGTGAGGAGATAGGCATGGAAGATTGCCTCGACCGATGGCTTTTTGGCGTCGGTTGAGACGCGTGATGCGAAAAGAATTTCGTCGATGGCGACATCCGTCATCGCTTCGGCAGAAAGCAAGGGGATGAGCGATTCGAAGCGGCATTCCGAGACACCGCTTTCGCTGAGGGTAGCGAGGTTGGAACCGGATGATTTTACCACGAAGGTTTCGTCGGATAGGCGTGCCGATGTGTTGCCTTCACCTAGAATTGCCAATTTTCGATCTTCACGCCCTAACTGATGTGATAGACCGAGGAGTCGTTCAAGGGGAGTTGGCTGAGACGCAAGAGATGCCGGTGGTTGCATGGATGGCTGAAAATGGCGATGAGCGGATGATTAGGACTGCATGGCAACGGCAGATGAAGACGCGGGTGCACGATGAAGAGTTGAGGTGGGTGACTTTGCTGGAGCCTCGAGCATGCGCATGGCAAAAAGCTTTGCTGCAGGATTGGCGCTCAATCGGTTGAGAAGCTCAACTTGGCAGACTCTCCACAGACCTTTCCCATCGGCTCGCTCAGCAGCCGCTGGAACTGACCCCCAAGGACGGCTCCAACCACCATCGCCACTGAGGAGGATGGGAGTCCAGCCCTCAGCCTCTAACACGGTGTTTAAAATGGGCGAGGCGCAGCCCTTTTTCTCATCAAACCAGAATTTGAAATCCTCGCGGCCAAACCCTTCAACGATTGGATGGCTTGAATCGCACGAAACAAAGTGGCGCGGGCCCATGCCAGCGGGACAGACTGCGATCTCCGCATTACCGAACTGATAGGTCGCAGGCGGTAAATTCAATAAGACAGCGGTGGCTCCATGGTGCACAGCGTGATCAATCTCGGTTCGGGAGTGCTCGTATGCAGCGACGTCGGTGATTAGGATCACATCTGCGTCAGCCAAGTCTCCGCTGTGGCGTGGAACGCCGAGGTCAATGAGGAGATCGGATGCACTGGGATCTGCACCATGGATTGCGATCTCGCATGAGGCTGATTGTGGTTGTGCGAAAGCAGTCAGTGAAAACTCGGTGTCGTGAAGGGCGCAACCATTGGCATCTACAAGTGTAGCGGCAATCGTGATTTCGCCACGCTTTGAAACCTCGGGGATTTCAATGGAGATCACCCCCTGTGCAGCAGGAGCGCAACGGACAGGAGTCGCAGGCCAAGATCCGGAAGCAAGCGATTTGCCTTCATGGAAAACTTCATACTCTAACAGACAACCTGCGGGTACTTCGTCGAGATCATTAACGAGCCAAAGCTCCACGTCGATGCACTCGCCGGAGAACGCAGCGGTGCGGTCAGTCCGGAGTGATAATGCAAGTGGAGTCAAAACATCGCGGTAGGCGAACCAGGCACGTTTTGGAATGCGTTTGACGTCCATGATCGTTTTCATCCAGCCCGCGGGCCATGCGTCGATGAATAGGTG
Organism: Akkermansiaceae bacterium; assembly: GCA_903837825.1. GTDB lineage: Bacteria > Verrucomicrobiota > Verrucomicrobiia > Verrucomicrobiales > Akkermansiaceae > Luteolibacter. The sequence continues at coordinate 12,919 of CAILVZ010000071.1, forward strand.
GATCGCAAAAGTATTCATTCCGGGCAGGCGACGAAACGACTCGGTCATCAGGCGGGTGATCCATTCCTGGTGGCGTTGGCTCGCTTCAATCCAGTCCTCGGTGCTGTGAGGTGTTGGGTACCAGAGGTAATGAAAATTCATCGACTGCGCCTTGATGATTGATGCAGGTGTCCAGGGCTCGCCATTTCCCCCAAGAAGCCATTCTTTTGGGTAGGACTCGGTCATCACGTCCATGGAATCCAGTCCTTCCGACCCGAACTCGCCACAGCCAAAGTGCCAACCGGATTTGACTGGCATCCAGTTCCCATGGTGGAGGCTGCCAAGGTCGATGCCGTGGCCAATGTACCAACCGCAGTAGCAATGGTTGTCTTGCATGCCTTCCGGCGCGGGTGGATCATAGTCGCCATCGACACACTTGATGACGCGATCTGGATTTTCACGATGGACCGCCTTGGATGCGACATCGAAGAAAAGCTCCATTTCATCCCGCTCCATGAAACGGTGCGGTTTAGCTCTAGCAGCAGGGAAGGGTTCGTTGATAAACGAAACAAGGATGCTTGATGGGTGTGACCGTACCAAGCGCTCCATGGCCGCAGACTGTCTTACGCACTCATGGAATTGATTGCGGCGAATGGAGCCAAAGAGTGGCATGTCGGTTTGGAGCATTAGCCCCAATCGATCGCATGCCTCATAGACTTCACGTTGCACAGGGTGCTGCGTGAGGCGAAGGAAATTCATGTGCGTTAGCTTGGCGATGAGAATATCGTCATGCAATTGAGCGGTGTCTCCACGGAAGACAGCCATATCGAGATTACCCATTGTGTTGGCACCGCGGAGTCGGATTTCTCGGCCATTGAGGCGGAATTTCCCTTTCGGCGTTGAATGTTCATCTTGCACAAAGCTGCGCATGCCGAACTGGCGCTTGGTGGCATCGAGCACCACTCGCTCCGCGTCCACGAGGCGGACTTGTGCCTGATAGAGCCATGGAGTTTCAAGATCCCATTGCTTGGCATCTTCGATCGGTAAGGTGACGCTGAGGTAGTTGACGCCGGGGCCCATCATCGCCGGCTCCGATTCTGGCGTGCCATGATCGAGGTCGCCGAAACCACGAACCCAGAGACCCGCCCCACGGTGGAAATGGTCGTGGTGGACTTGAGCGCTGAAATTTTGCCCATGAATCGAAACTAACAGACCGACTTCCTCTTGTGCATTGGGTCCGTAGTTCTGCACCTCGACCTGGATTTCCACCGCATCAAGCGAGGGGAGTGGTCTAACAAATAGATCCACGATGGCCAAGCGCGCACGGGATTCGAAGCGGACGCCCTGCCAAATACCCATGCCGGGTGGGCAGTGGTGCCATCCTTCTTCGGGGTCATCATAGCCGAGACCGGTTGCGGCATAGATCTTATCGCCATCGGTGTCTCCATCGGAAAACGCCTGACCGAGCATGGTGAAATCGTTTTCGACGCGGACCACGAGCACGTTGCCACTGCGCTGGGCGACACCTGTGGCATCGAATTCGAAGGCATCAAAAAACCCCTCATGGGTGCCGAGACAGACACCGTTGAGGTAGACTTGGCAGCGGTAGTCGACCGCATCAAAACAAAGGATTTGGCGGTCTTTCGAAAAGAGCGATTCTGGCAAATCGAATGCCGAGCGGTATAACGTTGAGGCTGGGCCGAGTGGGGGACCATAATGTGGAATGCGAACGTCTTCCCAGCAACCGCCACCATTCAACACTGCCAGAAATCCACTGCGGTCTTCTGGGGTCTCTACACGCCATTGGAAGTGGTCCATCGGGTGGATGTCGCGAGTCACTGGAATGCCCGGGGCGTGATCCGTGAGGAACGGTTGCATGCGTTCCCGCAACGCGGTGAGGGCAGATTGCAATTCATCGGCGGTGCGGATCTTAGGCGCGACCGGACGCGGCGTCTGCCGTGCGCCCATCGTCAATGGAAGTTGTTCGAGCGGACGAGCAAGAAATGCAGGGATGGCCATGCCGTCGCGCTCGTGTTCAGAGCGTGCGGTGGCAATGGCGGCAAAGCGGTCGATGTTAGAAGATTTCTCGTTCATTCAAATCAAGAGGAAAATGGTTATGGCATCACTTCGGTTAAGCGCTCGGCGGGGTGTAGTGATGATCGCCACCGAGTCGGGTCCAATGACGGTAGAGGAAGATGCACATGATGAAACCAAGGAAGGTGCAACCACCGCACCAAACGTAGATGTATCGGTAGTCCTTGACGAACTCCAACAACTTCGCGCAAAGCACCGGCGCAAGGGCCACTCCAGCAAAACCAAAGATCTGATTCGCCGTGAAAAATTGCCCATACTTCTCGCGCGGCAACAGGCGGGGAAGGATGGCGAGGTAAGCTCCCATGTAGACGGCTTGGGCGATGAAATTGGTGATGAGCCAGAACACAAAGGTGGATTCGTCGTGAACCCACAGAAAGTTCGCGAAAAAGGTGAGGCTTGAGAGTAACATGCCGATCATGCCGATGCGTAGGGGGTGGAAGCGATCGACCAGCGGCCCAACCAGAAAAAAGACCGGAATTTGGACCAGCGAACACCAACCGCGAGCATGGCCAAAGGCATCGAGGCTGAGCCCCAAGGTTGGCGCGTAGCCAAGGTCCTGGCCGGGCTTGGTGCCGAAAAACACCAAGAAGCTCCACAGAGGAACAATGGCGCTCCAGAAGAAGAATGCTAGTGAATAGGACTTCAAATAGAAGCTGTTGCTGAAGCAGTCCGTGAAATAGCCGCGGATCATTTTAGCAAAGGACTGCCTCGGTGGTGGCTCAGGGTACTCGCCCTCTTTGACCTTCCAGATGAGGAGGAAGAATGAGGCTCCATAGAGAACGGCGGAAACCGTATAGATCACCTCCGTGTGAGACTCGGATTTGCCGAACATGTATCGATGAAACACAAAAGCCCCCAGCGCTCCAACCGCACGATAGCATCCAACAAATTTACCCATCACTTGGGCGGGGATCACATCAACAAACAGAAATTGATAGACCTGCATGATGTAGGTATTCGCGATCACGAAAACCACCATGCACCCACCGAGCCAACCGACCTTCACTGCGGAAAGGGATTGAGCTCCAGTCCATCCCGTGAGGACCGTCGCTATCGGATTGGCAAAACCCAAACCGAAGAGGGCGATCATCACCAGCGGGGTGGTCCCTAACAAAAATGGCCGCCGCCGACCGAGTTTGCTGCGCAAGCGATCGCTATGAACTCCGACCACTGGGTTGAGCACGATGCCAAGAATGGCAGGAAGACTTCCCGTGATGAAGCCGATCACCGTGTCAGAAGCCGTGGCCCATCGTAGTTGAAGCGGCACGAGCGAAGTCGGAAGCTGCTCCATGATCTGAAGGCAAAGATCCCCGAGCAGCATCCAGAACATCACCGTCAGTAGTGATTTCTGTGTGTAGACCAAACTACCCACCGTGTATGCGCCACCTTCAGTCATGCCACCAGTTGCAGAAAGTTCAGTTTTTTCGGGTGGAATCATGAAGAGAAAAAGACGATGAAAGGGCTCGCCAACAATGTAACGTGCAACGTGGAGAAATCCTGTTTCATTGATCGGATTGAGTCAATCAAACAATTTGATTGATCTTGAAATACGACAATGTAGCTTTTTGCCATGAAGATGTCTCTCGATGATGTGGCGCGTGCGGCCGGCGTTTCTCGCGCAACGGTCTCCCGCGTGGTGAATGGAAGTGCGAGCGTTGATATCAAAACCGTCACCATGGTGCGGGAGACCATGGACCGCATGGGTTATGTGCGCCCAGCCGTCAGGCCTGGGCCGAAGCCACGGTTGACCCACCCGTCACGTCTGCGGGTCGGAACCATCGCCTTGGTCATGATCGGCGGAAGCCGGAACCTGATGCAGGAGCCCACCATGGCGCTGGTCATCGAAGAAATCCAGGTGGCTTGCCGGAAGCGCCAGTTGAACCTGATGCTCGACCAGATGGATGATCCCGACCAGGTCCCACTTTGTGTTCAGAATCGCCAAGTGGATGGTGCATTGATCATGGTGTCTGGCCGGCCAGCCAATCTGCGGGCATGCATTCAGAAAGTTTCAAGCATGGTTCCAGCCGTTCACTTCTTCGCACCAGGCCACCCAGTGTCTGGTGTGGATCACGTGAGCGTGAACGATGTGGCCCTGGGTTCATTGGCATTCCATACCCTCAAGGATGCGGGTTGTAAGTCATTTGCAGTCATCACCCATCGGGATGAGTTTCATGAAGCCCTGTTGGTTCGTGGCCGGGCGTTTTTGGATCGGGTGGCAGTTGAGGGTTCGATCGGCCATTCGTATGTTTCCACCCTCAGCGGCAGCGACCCCGCACGGTTTTGGCCTGAGCCGCTCACGGTTTGTGAGAATCCAGCGGCGGTGGCTCACCTCGTTCAAAACGACCTTCCCGGCCCAGTGGGGGTTTTTATTACGCTTGAGACGTTTGCGCGTCCCGTGCATGAGGCATTGGAGCAATTGGGCTTGATTTCCAGTGGTGCGGTGAAGGTGATCGTTGCTGGGTCAACTCCTTTCTACGTCGAAAACTTGTCGCCCGCCCCGCAACTGATCGCACTGGAGTTGCCAGAGATCATCGGTATCGCGATCGAACGCTTGATCCATCGGGCCGTCCACCTACCTGCGGGCGTGCTTACGTTTTTGATTCCGCCACGGCTGGTTCCTGGCGGCGCGGAGATGGCTTGAGCGTGGGGATCGGTCCCTGTGATTTAGGATAATCTCTCTCAACGGGCATTAACGGGATGTCATTTGTTGATGCTTTTATCTGCAAATGTTACATTGTATACATTCATGATTCTATTTCATGAAAACACTTGACGCGTTATCTCCTTTTTACTAATTTCCCTTTGCGCCACGGTCAAATAACCCAAAGGCCTAACCAACCATTCTACAACCCATGAAAAAAAACCCTCTGCAACCATCGTCCAACGTTCTCTTTGAGCTTTGTCAGAAGCGAATCAATCGTCTCGCCATGCTCGGTGCCGCATGCATCATGAGTCTTTATGGTTATGTCGATCGGGCGGATGGCGCAACGGCTGCCGATTTGAATTTTGCAACTGGGTACACTGACGGAAGTAATTTGGTCGGGCAAAACGGGTGGGTGCAATACGGAACTAATACGGCAAGCCCAATTAAGATTTCGGGCAATTCTGTTAGTTTGGGAAACGCCACGCTCTCTCAACAAGCGTACAAGCAGTACACCCCTTATCAGTTTGCTGAATCAGGGGGGCAGGTTTTCATGCGCCTCGATATTAATGTTTCCGCTGCATCCACCACGGGTGCAGACTTTTTTCTTGTGACACGCGAGGTCACTTCATCCTCAGTTTTCAATCCAGATGGGAAAAGCTATTTCCGAATCTACATCAAAGCCTCTGGAGTAGGGTATGTGCTTGGATGGAATCCGCACGCGGAGACTACCGCTGGAACCTTTCCTGTTTATGATACGACCGTCTACACTTTCAACCAAGCCAACACTCTTTTGGTGCGGTGTGATTCGTTCACAGGACGCAAGAACGACAAGTCTTACCTTTATGTGAATCCCACATGGACGGCTGACTTAAGCACTCTAACGCCAACGTTGAGCCGAACGACTTGGGATGGAAATGCTAGTGATGAGTTTAGCTACAACGGTTCAAGCAATGGCACACGCGTAGGTGGTTACCTCAACATCGTACTCAAGCAGAGCACGTCTGGAAACGCTCTCAAAGTGAGCCGGATCATGGTGGGCGATGCACTGGCAGATGTTGGCATTCTTCCTCCTGCGCCAGCAGCTCCTGTCAGCGATGCTGCCACCTACATCTCACCCGATGGATTCACTGCCAACTGGCAGGCATCGACAGGGGCGAGTAAGTACTTCATCGATGTCGCCACGGATTCAGGTTTTAGCACGATCCTGTCGTCATACAACAACTTGGATGTCGGCAATGTGACGACGAAAGCGGTCACGGGCAGTTTCACTCCGGGCACTTCGGTCTATTACCGCGTCCGTGCTTACAATGCATCGGGTACATCGGTCAGTTCGACCACCCAGCAAGTCGCGATTGCACAAATCAGTGAGAAAAATTATGTCAGTAGCACCACGACAGGTTCAGTGAACTGGAGTGACACCACCGTGTGGGCTGGCGCGGTGATCCCTACAAGTGCAGAAATCACGACTTTGACCTTTGATGGTAGTGTCGGGGGGACATTGAATAGCACCAACGACTTGACGGGTAATCTGACCTTGAATGGGTTGAATGTGAGCAACACCGGCATTGGGACACTCAATCTTAAAGGGAACCCGCTGCAATTCGTCACCAACTCCATCGCAATAAGCACTCCGATACCGCAGATCACCTTTTCGAACGGATCTACAGCGTCCTCATCAGTGCAAAACAACCTTATTTTGGCGAATGATCTGTCCGTATCAAAGTCGAGCAGTGCTGGAGCCACAACCTCACTTGATGGAGTGATCAGTGGGGCGGGTGCATTGATCAAGAAGGGGGGCGGTACGGTGACTATCCTCGGTAGCTCCAACACGTATAGTGGCGGAACGAAGGTGAACGACGGGCAGCTGACCGTGAATACGATCAATGGTTCTCTTGGCACAGGAGACATTACGCTTGGAAATGGCAACACCACGGGAACCATCCGCTGGGGTGATTCCTTCTTGGGGAGCTCAGAAACATCGAGCAAAACGATCACCTTGCCAGGAACTGGTGGCGGTGGCGCGTTCTACATCAAGGGCACCAATGCACTCACGCTAACCGGCGCGATTGATACGGGGAGTGATACCACACCAAGGACTTTGGCCCTCGGAGGCAATGGAATCCCAGCCACGGGCTATTCCATGACGCTTAGTGGGGTGATTAGCGGGAATGCAAAGATTCGAATCAATGGCAGTGGGGCGCGATCGACCCTGCTGGGGAATGAAAACAACAGCTTCACGGGTGGCGTCACCCTTGATGGGAATACGAGCGGAGTTTCCTACAAGACCTATGTTCCCAAAATTGGCAGTGCTGGTGCGAATAGTCCCCTTGGCACTTACGGGACGATTAACTTCGGGACGAACAATGCAGGCTCTGCATTTAACTTCTTGATTTGGACGAGTTCGGTCGATGAAACCACCGATAAGGTCATCAATCTTGCAGGTACCACAAGCGGAGGCTTAATGGCCAACAAAGGAACTGCAAAGCTCAAGTTTACATCGAACCTAACGGCAACTGGCTTGGGATCTAAGACACTTTACATCGATGAGGACAGCGTTAACGCAACGACTGAGATTGCGGGCTCGATCCCTGACAGTGACGGCCCCAATGGGCTCACCACCTCCATCAACAAGAACGGACTTGGAACCTTGACGCTCTCAGGTGCTAACACATTCACTGGGAACACGACGATCAAGGGCGGAACCCTAGAGGTCAAGAACGCAAGCGCATTGAATGCCGGAAGTGTGATTTTTGGACATCCTGGCACCGATTCGCTTTCAATCACCTTCCTCAACAGTGGCGTGCTTAAGCTTGCCTGTGGTGGTGTGAACGCATCACTCAACAATCTTGTGGTGGGTAGTGGTTCTTATGCGGTGAATGCTAAGATTGACCTAGGGACTGTAGCGGGCAACGTCATCACCTTTGCGGACGCTACTGGGTGGACTAATAATTCAATTTTGACCGTCGCCAACTCTGGGACTGGGAAATTGTATATCAGCAGCTTCACCAATATCACCACCTCCCAAATTGTCTCCGCGGAGCATCCAACCTACACTGCAACGTTCGATTCTAACGGATTGCTTACCTTCGTAAACCCAAATCCATCTGGATTCTCATCATGGATCGATGGCTTCAGCATTGCCGATAAAGCTGCAACTGGAGATTCCGACAAGGACGGCATCAACAACCTCTTGGAGTATGTGCTAAACGGCGACCCAAGCATTGCATCAAATTCCATCCTGCCTTCATCGGCGGTAACACAGAGCGCGTTTGAGTTCACATTCACCCGCAGGTCAGATTCCAAAAACGACACCACCTTGACCTTCCAATACGGCTCGACGCTGTCGGGTTGGACGGATGTGACTGTACCTGAATTGTCGGGTATTGTTAACAGCGCAACGGTAACGGTGACTGCGAACGGCAATTCAGCAGACACGGTGAAAGTGAGCGTTCCGAAGTCCCTTGCGGTGGGAGGCAAGCTCTTCGGCCGCTTGAAAGTTGTGCAATAACCCAGCTTGAGTCCCAACGATTCGATTTTTAACCTCAACGTTTCACCAAGAATCCATGAAAAAAAGCAGACTGATCAGTTTTGCATCCGGCATCATCGCATTCGCCTTTTCGGTGCCGGTGGCGAGTGCTACGACCTATTACTTTGATGCCGATGGAGCAACGACCACTGCTACAGGCGGCAACTCCACATGGGACGCCACCTCTTCGATTTGGAGAAGTGGAAATGCCACGGGTACTCTGTCGGCTTGGGCGAACGTCGCTGGAAATTCGGACGTCGCCAACCTATCGGGTAGTGCTGGCACATTGACGCTCAATAGCGGTTCCGTTAATATAAATGTGAACAAGATTGTCTTTGGTGTCACAGGTGATGTCATTGCGGCCCCTGCGAGCGGTAGTGCCACTCTCAGTTTATCGGGGACTTCTCCAACGGTCGACACGGGCTCCTTGACTGCCAACATCACAGCAGGAATCACGGGCTCTGCGGGACTGGTCAAGATTGGTACCGGAACATTGAATCTCACCAACGCGGCCAATAGTTTTAGCGGTGACGTTTCAGTTCAGGCAGGAACGCTTGGGATCACCACATCCCTGGGTACCAGTGGCGCATCAAGCGTGTTGGGGACCGGATCACTGATCAACTTGGGATCAAGCACGACGACCGCAACGATCAAGATTTCTCCTGGTTCCAACACCAGTTCCGACAAGGCAATCAACCTCGCGGGGACAACGGGCAACGGCACCATCAGTATGGCTCCAACGGTTTCGCCCACTTCTCTCACCTTGTCTGGGAACATCACGGCGGCAAACGGCGGTGCAAAGACCATGAACTTTGCAACGAGCGGCAGTAACACCGCGAATTTCATCGTCAGCAGCCTGATCACCAATGCCTCAGACAATTCGGCGGTGACGGTGCGCTTGAACGGCTCTGGCACAGGCAGTCTGACCTTGTCGAATAATTCGAGCAGTTACAGTGGAGGCGTTACGATTGATGGAAATACGAACGCCAAAACCTATGAATTGTCAACGGCAGCGATAGGCAACACAGGTTCTGCTAGCCCCTTGGGCTCTGGATCAACCATTCGCATGGGTACCACGACGGCATCGGTGACTCCGACAAATCGGTTGACCTACACGGGAAGTGGCGAGGTAACCGATAAAGTGATCGACCTTTCCGGGGTGAGTGGAACTGCAAGCATTTATAATTCGGGAGGTGGGACACTCAAGTTCACAAGCAATTTCACTGCTTCTGGTGCTGCGGCACACCAGCTGAACGTGGACGGTCCTGTCGGAGGAACCGTCGAGATTGCAGGGAAGATTGTGGATAATTCTGGAGTTAATGTTACCAGCATCAAGAAAGGTGGAAACGGATTATTGGTCCTTTCTGGAAACAACACCTACACCGGAGCGACCAACGTCAACCAAGGCACGCTTCAATTTGCGACGGGCTCTCTCAACACGACATCAAGCATTCAGTTCACCAATACGGGAACATTGCAATGGGCCGATGGAAACACCCAAGACCTATCCAGTAAAATCGTGATGTCAGGTGGGTTTTACACTCGAATTGACACCAACGGAAACAACGTGACCTTTGCGAGTAGCATTGGAAGCAATGCGGCAGGTATCCTCAACAAGGTAGGGAATGGAACCCTGAACCTGACTGCGGTGAACACCTACGGCGGGGGTACCACGGTAGAGGCGGGTACAATCAAGTTTTCATCTGGCGCCCTTGGTAGCAACGGGGTGATTCGGGTCAGCAGTGGCAGCTTGCAGTGGGCTTCTGGAAATATCGACGATACCTCGAGTCGCTTCAGCCTTACAGCGAATAGCACGGGAACCATCGACACCAATGGCAATAACATTTCGTTTGCCAACGCTTTGACATCGACCACGCCTACGGGCAATCAGACCGGAGCTGGCTTCATCAAAGCTGGTAGTGGCAAGCTCACGCTTAACGCGGCCAGTACGTACACCGGAGCGACCTCGATCAGTGGAGGAACCATTGCTCTCGGCGCAAATGGCTCAATTGCAACCAGCAGCGAGTTATCTCTCGGGACGGTTGGGACCTTTGATGTGACCTACAAGTCGGGAGGTTATGAATTGAATACTCTCAAGGGTTCAGGTGAGGTGAAGGGCAACCTCACCATTGCCAATACGCTTGCGATTGGCAATTCTCCAGGGACCATTAGTTTCAGTGGAGACCTTGCTTTGGCGGCGGGTTCACACTTCTCCTATGAAGTGACGAGCGGCATCAGCTCTGGGCTTGGGTCGGCCGATCTCGCTTCTGTTGCTGGAGGGTTGACCATCAGTTCAACCGCTTCGTTTGATCTAGTTCAGTTGGGGACCTATACGGCAGGTAACAAGTTTACCTTATTTGCTTATAGTGGGAGCCTGTCAGGTAATTTCAGTGGTTTGACCGATGGTGCAAACTTTACGAGTGGTGGTGGTGAATGGGTGATCGACTACAATGATTCCTCTGCAGGCCTCAATGGTGGAACGAGTACGGCCAACACCTTCGTCACCATCACGGCGGTACCAGAGCCTAGCCTCACTGCGATTTTCGCGATTGCAGGTGGCGGTATCCTGCTTCGCCGCAAGCGCAGGTAAAAGTGCTTGTTCTAATGTTTTGCGGCCAGTCACATGGGAATGCAACTGGTGCAGATCACCTCCAATTGAGGGTTGTCCTGCTTCGGACTGTCTTTGCCAATTCATAGGTTTGATTTCGCTATTTTTGTTCATTCATGAAAAAAGTATTTATTGTTACACACTTGGCCCGCAAGTCGGATGATAAGGGTTGTTTCACCGATGAAACGTCTGGGAATTTCCCGAGTCGATTTCAGAGGGGCTTTACCCTAGTCGAACTGCTCGTGGTGATCGCGATCATCGCAACCCTCGCGGCGATTGCTACGCTTGGTTCGCAGCAGATGATCGCGAATGCGGCCAACACGAAGTGCATGAACAATCTCCGCCAGATTGGAACTGCGATGGGTACCTATGTGACTGAGCATAGTGGGCAGCTTCCATACTCAAACGACCCACTCACCGTAGGGTTTTCGCACTGGACCGCGCCATTGCCAAAGTTGCTCGATGTCGGGGAAGGCTCGGTGAAGTTTCCACTGCGTTCGGACTACGACAAGGCAACCGCTGTCCATCCCTTCAATTGCCCAACTTGCAAAACAAAGTTCAGGACCTACGCCGCCAATATGAACGCGATGTGCTTTCTTGGTCAGGGCGGCAACTATGCCCTTCGCAACATGTCATCCGCGCCGAATCTAGCAGCTTTGGTGCTCCTCGCGGACGACACCCAAGCCGATCCCGCGCCAAAGAATAATGGCAAGGGAGTTTTTGACAGCTCTACCTTCGTTTCGCAGATCGGCGCTCGCCACAATGGGAAGGCCAATATGCTATTCGCCGACTTTCACGTCGAATCGCGGAGTCGAGAGAGCCTGACACCCTCCGTCAATCTTTTGCCGAAATACAACTGAGCGGAATGATCCAGTTGACATTGGCTCCAGCCAGCTGTGGATCAATCGAAAAACCTGAAATTAAATTGATGATCCAACCGTTCCAATCCAGTCGTCGTTTCGTTGCCAGTTCATGCTGCTCGATTTTTCTAATGGGCATATTGATTCTGATGCCCGCACTTGCTGACGAGCCAACCAATGCCGTTGAAGCAGCGACAAAAAGCACGACCACTACCTCGGCGGTTGAACAGAAGTACCGCGCGTGGAAAGCGACACTTTTGCCAGAGCGCCAGAAGTGGGAAGATGTATTAGAAGCGAATTTGGGTTCTTTCTACTTCCCAGCACACATGAAAGAGAAGGCGGCTGGGATCGAGAATGCATGGGCATACGTCGAGGATGTTCCTCGATTGCCTCGCGTGCTACTGATTGGCGACTCGATTTCCAGAGGGTACACCCAAGCGGTTCGGAAGTGCCTCGCAGGTAAGGCGAACGTCCATCGTGCTCCGGCCAATTGCGGACCGACCGCGACCGGTCTCAAGAAACTTTCCGCATGGTTAGAGGGCGGCCCATGGGATGTCATCCATTTCAACTTTGGTATTCACGATCGAAATACGGCCGATGAGGTCTACGCCGCAAACCTCACTGAGCTGGTTGAAAAGCTTGAGAAGACAGGGGCGAAGTTGGTTTGGGCGACTACGACGCCAACCCTTGATGCAAACAATACCGAGGGTTTTTCACCGAGTAGGTGTGTGCGCCTCAATGAAATCGCCACCGAGGTGATGTCTCTCCATCACATCCCCGTTGATGACCTTTTCACTTTTATCCAACCGCATTTGTCGGTCATGCAGAAGCCAGGAAATGTCCATTTTTTAGAGCCTGGCTATGACATGCTGGCGGAGAAGGTAGGTGCTGAGATTGCCAACGCGATCGCGTCATTGCCAAAGCCGCCTCAGTCGATACGCTGAGGAATCTGCACCGTGGTTGTTGGTTAGGACTCAAATCATGAATCGATTATTTCGCACGAAACGTGGCACCTTGCCGGTTGCATTCTTTGCGTTCCCATGTCTTTTTTCATCACTTGCTGCGTCGAAGCCCGTGGTGATTTGGGCGTCTGATCCTGTTCAGGCAGGTGAGACGGTCATGGTCCGTGGGGATGACTTCGGAGCTAAGGCAGAGGTCGAGATCTCCATTTCAAAGAATGGAAAATCTGGGGAGTGGGTCCTGGCGCCTGTCTTCCAACAGACCACCAACACACTCAAGTTTGGCCTGCCAGAGAACATAGGCGATGGCATGGTCTCTTTTCGAGTCAAGCGTGAGAACGATGTTTCCGAGGTAAATGTGGTCAATGCCCCCAAGGCCTGGTGGATCCAAGGCGATGAGACGGAAACCGCTACGCCGGGTGGGTGGTTGAGGGTGTTTGGGCTGAATCTGAAGTTGCACTCTGGTGCGAGGCTTGTCTTGAAATCGGCGGATGCCACAGTCGATCTCATCCCTAAAAGCATCGATGAGTTCGCACTGAGCGCGAAGCTTCCTTCGAATTTGAAGGCTGGCGTCTATTCGATTCGTTTTGAAAATGGTCTCACGCATCCATCCGCTGCGATCGATGTCGGAAATCTCACGATCGCTCCGAAGCCATCGTTCGAAAGTTCGAAGTTTGATGTGATGGACTTCGGTGCAGTGCCTGCGGAGCCGGGGTATCTGCAATATACCACTGCGATGATGGCCGAGGGACAGGTCGATAGCGCTGACGCCGTTCAGCGTGCGGTGGACGCTGCAGGAAAGGCAGGTGGTGGAGTGGTCACGCTTCCACGCGGAATCTTTGTGCTTTCCCGCGGAATTACGATGCCGGTCAATGTCACCCTGAGGGGCGCGGGTAAGGATCTAACAGTTCTTTCCTACGTTGATGACATGCTTCCCCGTCAGCAGAAGACCAGTAAACTTTATTGGGGCGCCCAGCAGTACGAGCCGATTCAAGCTCCTGAAACTCCGCCACATCCTTTCCTCATCCGTGGGGTTGGGCACTTCGCGGTGGAAGACATGGCGATCTATGCGATCAACCATCAAGCGGGTATTCTATCCGAGTTGCCAATGTTTTCTCCTGAAGCAGGTCATGTCGCTGTGCGAAGGGTGATCATGCGCCTCGATCGATTCATCAATAACGAGAAGTCTGACCGGCACTACACCAACGCTGAGGAGGTTTTCCAAAAGCGCTGGAAAGATATACGACGGATGGGTGCAATCGATCTAGGCGGACCTAATAACCAGATCACAGATTGTGATATTTACTCCTCGACCCAAGTCTTGATGCTTAATGGCTCATCCGGCTATATCGCCCACAACAAGTTTTCCGCGACTCCGCATCATTGGACGATTTTTGGTCGCCGCACTGAAAAAGTGATCTTTGAGGATAACGATTGTTCGGATGGAGGGGTGAGTCTGAACAGCGTTCATGACATGGTCACCAATGACGGGAAGACCCGGATTCCAAGCATCTACTCACGCGAAATTTACATCGCGCGCAATACGATGAAGGACAGCTATCGTGGAGATCGTGATGGTGGCTTCAACTCGGATTTCCACGCGCCCGTCGGGATTTACACGGGCAACGTCGCGGCGTGTGATGGAACGCAGCTCGAGCTACCCCGAGAGACAGACGTAGCCGATTTTGCCACGACTTGGAAAGGTGCCGTGGTGGTGGTGCTTGATGGGAAAGGAGCGGGACAGTATCGTGCACTTATGGGTGGCGAAGGAAAACATCTGATCGTTGATCGGCCTTGGGACGTACCGCTCGACACCTCCTCATTTATCTCCGTTTGCAAGGCACTCGACCATGTGATCGCTGTCGGCAACGAGGCGCACGATGCGGGGAATACAGTGCTTTTCTGGTGCGGTGGTATCGAGGTGGTTGCTGCTAGAAACAAGTCTGTCCGCGCAGGCGCCATCGAGCAAACGACCTTATCCTTTGAGGGTCAGGTGCTACCAGGCTTGCGAGCTCAATTTTTTGACAACGAGATCACCGAGGGAGTCAGTTGGGGCGCATCCTTCATTTTTCCGCGCGGCGCGTTCATCGGTTCCATCACATATCCGCCGATTTACAACGATCGAAAATTGCAAGCGGAGGCTGGCAAGCCTGTGACCGCACCAGACTACCATGGGCCGATGGCTTTAGAACAGGTGTTTCGCCGGAACCACATCGCGAATAATGGGCGCTTCATGGTGGGTGGAAACGTCCAGAACATTCTTTTCGAAAATGGATCTGTTAGAAATTCAGACATTGGCGTGGAGGTGACGAGTCGCGGTGGACGCTGGGCAGATTTCCTCGATGGTGGACCCACCGATATCCTTGCTCGCAACAACCAGTTCGACCATGTCGAAACCCCTTATGCGGGGGACCGCCTCAACGAAACGAAGATAATGCCAAATGTGCAAGCAAGCAACTCGGCAACACTGCCAGTGCCTACTGAAAAGCCGGGTTGGCTGACGCGTCACCAGTTGATCAACGAGCGTGCTGCGCAGGGTAACGTCGATTTGATCTACCTCGGGGATTCGATTGTCCAAAATTTCGAGAAGCCGGGAAGGGATGTTTGGAATCGCTACTATTCGCACCGCAACGCGCTCAATCTAGGCATCAGCGGGGATCGCACCCAACATTTGCTCTGGCGCCTCGACCATGGAAATATCGACGGCATTTCACCGAAGTTAGCAATCGTCATGATCGGTCAAAATAATGGTGGCCACAACACGGCAAGCGAGATCTCCGATGGGGTTGCAGCCGTCATTCAGCGCCTAAGGTGCAAGCTTCCGGACACTAAAATCCTTCTGTTAGGAATTTTTCAGCGGCGGGAGAAGCCTACTCCAGAGCGCCCCGTCATCGATGAAGCAAATGCCATGATCGCGAAGTTGGCCGACGACGATAAGATCTTCTACATGAATATTAACTCCATTTTCCTCCGTCCCGATGGAACCATTCCAAGCGAGTTGATGCCCGACTTTGAACATCCGAGTCCACATGGGCACCGGGTATGGGCTGAAGCGATCGAGCCAAAAGTGGCAGAGTTGATGGGAGATGCACGCGTTCCTCGCCTAAGTGAGATCATGATGCGATAAGCTTCTTTAGCCTCGAGTTTCTGGCAAATCATGGCCCAACTTTTATGATGCGAAAATTAATTTTAATCTCGATCCTTGTTTTCACTCACCCAGTGGTTGCACACGCAGCAAGGTCCGCAGATGTGATTGTCTATGCAGCCACGCCGGGGGGCGTCACCGCGGGAATCGCTGCGGCAAAGCAGGGTGCGAAAGTACTGGTGCTCGAGCCCGGTTACCACGTTGGAGGGATGCTTTCAGGTGGACTTGGGCGAACCGATATGGATCGACAAGAGCGGGTCATCGGTGGCCTAGCATTGGATTTTTTCCACAGGGTGGGGGAGCATTACGGCAACACAATTGCTTGGACCTTCGAGCCCCATGTCGCGGAAGACGCATTCAAATCGATGCTCAAGGATGCAAACGTCCAAGTCGTGTTTGGTTCGGCGATCCAGAGCGCGTCCAAGGATGGAGCTCAG
>CAILVZ010000072.1 GCA_903837825.1 Akkermansiaceae bacterium
AAGCAATCTAGCAATTTTCCAATTCATTGAACCATTCTCCGTTGCATTCTCAAATTTCGGAAGGCGAGTAGGATCACTCGCTAATCAATTTTAGCCGCATAAACCCATGCCCACCTTCCGAACTCTGGATCGACTTCGTGTAAATCCATGTTCGTTTTTCAAACTCACCGAGATCTTGCACAAGGATCGAGCTCACAAGGGCTTCCGACGTCACCGAATCCAAAGCATCTAGTCTGCTATTGGCCTGTGCGACGAGCGTCATTCCCGCGTGATTTTTCCGAATGGTCGCTGTCATCGTGAGATAGGATTGGCCCACCACCGCCGACGGGTATTCTGCGACGGTCACAGCACGAACTACCGGCTGGGGAAGGCAACTTGGATCTTGGACTAACGGATTTGATCCAAAGATCCACTCGAATGCATTCGCCACTCCATCGCCATCCGCATCTACGCCTCCTCCATCCTTGCCAGTCGGCCAGGCATACCCGACGGCCCATGACTGATAGGCCGAAAGGCTCACTTTCACGCTCAACTTCCCTAGCGAGATCGATTGAGTATCCCACTCAAGACCAGTCGACAGAACAGGCAAATCCACTGCTGCAAAACTCCCCACAATCGTACCCCCTTGAAACAATTGGAAAGAATCACCCAGCCCGACGTTCCCAGCAAGATTGGTGACCTTCAACGTGCCTCCTAAGTTCAAAATCCCACCAACCGACAGGAGATCCTTACCCCCAGTGCTTTTGTTAATCTCCATCAGGGTCGTAGACCCCGCCAGCAGGGCAACAGATCCAGATGCGGTTAGAGTGCCAATCCCACTTCCTGCCGAAATGCCGCCGCCGGCTTGGATCGTCAAATTTCCGCCCACCCTACCGGATCCACTCAGTGTGGCACCATTCTCCACACTCAGGGCTCCCGTTCCGATTGATCCACTTACCACAAGACCACCTCCTCGAATCGTGGTGGGGCCTGAATAGGTATTGGCCCGTGATAGAGTCCAGTTGCCACTGCCGGCCTTGACCAGACCACCAGCACCCGAAAGTTCCTTGTCAAAAATGCCATCTCCTGATCCCGTTAGATTGAGTGTACCACCACTTGTGCTGGTAATCGGGCCAAACCCACGGCTATCATATTTGACCGTCCAAGTATCACCAACCTTAGCAGCCTCCAAACTAGCGCCACTGGCACCGATCGTGAATCCGGGGCCGTATGGAGCCTCCGCAGGATCCTGAGGCGCCCCCGCTGCACCGCCCGAATACCGAATCGTTCCGCCATTTAGGACCAGACGCGCTGGGTTGTAATCAAGCCCTCCGAAGCTTTGCGCGCGAAAGTTTGCATTGGTTGCCCCATATCCCCATCGATCCAATTCCAAAGTACCGTTGCTATTGATCGTGATGACTGCTGTGTTATTCCAGCCGCCAGCAAAAATTGCACCGCCATTGACTAATGAAAGCACGCCACCATTGATGGTTAGATTTCCGGTAAAAGTACTTTGCCCAAGCAAGCTGCAGGTACCGGTACCATTTTTGGTGAGTGCCAACCCCAAATTTGCCGCGCCATTTGTGATGTTACCACTGACCGCAATATTGCCTCCACCTAGAAATGTCATGGCCCGAGAATTTGTTGCCGTACCCGAAGTGATTGAGCCTAACGTCAATGTTCCCGCATCAGATTGAATGTTGTAGTTGGCCCCACCGGGTTGGATACTCACCAAACCAGATAGCGTATTATTCCCAGTGACGTTGAGGACTGCAGGAATCGTCGCAGAATTGCGTCCACTCACCGAAATGGGTGCAGTCGCGGCAACTGACCCAAGGCCTCCATCCAATTCGAGTGTCGAGCTTCCGCTGTTGTTAGAGCGGATTTGAATCAATGATAACGCAGCCGCCGAACCTGGACAGGCAAGGCGCACCGATCCTTCGCTAACCGTTGTGCTACTCGTATCGATGTTGAGAGTTCCCGAAATCGGGTTATTGCCCGCCAAAACAAGCCTTCCAGGACCATTCTTGGTGAAGCCCGCAGTCCCCGCCAAAGCAGCGGACAATGTCGCCGAATTCTGATTTACGGTGATCGTCGGACCACCGGTAGAAGTTGCCAAGGTCAGCGTCTTGCCACTGTTCGCCGCTAAGGTCCAACTCTGTGAACCCAATGTATCACCAAACTGAAGGGCACCAATCGAGCGTGATGCATCAAGGGTCACCATGCGGTCGGTGGTGATATTGAGTGCACTGAAGTTTGCGGTGTAGCCCACACCATTTGCGGGAGTGCTGCTAGACCACTTCGTCACATCATTCCAAATGCCATCGCTATCCGCCAACCAACTTCCATTTCCCGTGATTGATGGAAGCTGGATGGTTAGCAACGCACGAACTGCAACACCAACTGAATCAGTCGCATAAATGATGAAAGACTGAAGCCCATCATCAGCAAAAGTTGGCGTGCCGGAAAGCGCTCCACTGGCCGAAACCGTAAGCCATGCTGGACCTTGAGCTTTCGTATATGTAATGGAATCCCCTGAGTCGGTCGCTGCGCCGGAGATCGTTCCGCTGTATGCTACGTTTTGAGTGCCAGCAGCACCTACAATCGATGCGTTCGTGAATTGCGGCACCTTATTGGTTTGCATGGACACCACGTTCGCATCGGATAATGCATAAGGAAGAAACTGCACTTCATCAAGCGTCCCAGAGAAAAAGGGATCTGCAGCAAACTGGCTCCGACCTAAAAAGTTATCGCTGGTGGCGAGATCGATCGGATTGATCGTCATACCAGCATTCGTATTCACAAGTGCGCCATTCACAAAAAGTTTTCCAGTGTTACCTGAAATCGTAACCGCCACATGAGTCCATGTTTTGATTGGGACGGATGCGCTGTGATTGAGTTGTTGCTCCCCACCGCCATTTTTGATCGCGAAGCGGAGATTGCCGCTGTCTCCTGCGGCTGGGGTTAGAAACATGAATTTGTTCGTTCCATTCCCAAGATCGAATACGCGCTGCCAACTTGATCCCCCGTTCCAGTAAATCCACGCACCAAAGGTGAAATCCGTACTGTCTCCGATCTTAGAGGATAACTGCACATGGTCCGCGCTGGTGCTATTTCCACTCAACACCACGCCCCGCAAGTTTTTTCCTGCTCCAAATTTTGCTCCTCCTTTGAGCACCGCGCTGTGGCCAAATGCGGAGCTATCACGAGAGTCGTTTTCAAACTGGTAAAGCGCATTCGGGTCGGTGGGCACCTCAGGAATCACCTGTGAATAGGCGAGAGGTGAAACTTGATCGCGATACACCACACCGGCGGTTGTGAGCGAGCCGTCGTCCCATTTGAGACGACGCACATCTTCCACCCAGTTGTAGGCGGCATAGCGTTCAACAAACGGGGTGGTGTCGAGCATCCGAATGATTGCCGAGATCGCAGCTGCCTGCTGGACATAGTCAGGGTCGCCACAACCAGTCCAATTTGCTCCATTATTCCACTCGGTGACCCATATCGGTCGATGTGTCTGATCATAAACCGCTTTGAGATAGTTATACATCTGGGTGGCGGCACCCGTGGGGTCAGATGGATTGTAGCACCAATAATAATGAACCGCGACGAAATCGACACGAAGCCCAGCAGCATCGGCTTGAGTCATGAATGGATAGAGCCAACTCGTACGCCCACCATCGGTCGCTGCAGGCGATCCAAGACGGAGCCCTGTCGCAAGCAAATCGGGCCAAGACCAGATCGCATCCCCCACCGCAAGATTGGCTTGAGCGGTATTGTCTGGCTCATTGTAGCCGAGTAGATGGTTTGCGCCCCGCGTTTTCCAATCCTGATTGAGATCGGGCCACCATCGCTGTTGCCGGATCGGCACGTATTCAACATCGGCCGTCGAATTTCGATCAAGATTCCAGTTGTAATCCCAGCGCACATTGAGTCCAGACGCAATATTTCCTGCAATCCCCTTCTTGTTCACCCATCTCCACGGAAAAATACGGATGAAGCTAATCGAGTCATTCAGCTCATCTGGCAAAACGCTCACCTCGATATCACCATCCTGGGCCACATAGTTCTTACTGATCCCCGTTCCGTTGGCATTTTGAGCAATCGTCGCAGTGTACCCACGCTTGAGCTTAAACGAACTGATGGCATTCGCATAAATCCCAAGACTGCTGTCGTTATAGGCGGTAAAATTCGTGAGCGTCGTGGAATTGCCCGTGAAGTGGCTACCCGTGAAAACCTGCATGGGCGTGAAAGTTGATGCGTGCGGAATAATCACCGTGCCATCACCATACTGCACGACACGGCAATTGCTGTCCGCAACGGCCACTGCCCCGCTCACACGAACTTGACTAAGGTAGGTGGAGTTCACGACAGATGGCAGAATGTTGGTCATGAAGAACCAAGAATCTGGCGAGTTCAATTGAACCACGCAGCCCGCAAGCGGATTGCTCGTGCCGGTGATTCGCAACTCCGAACGCCCCGTCAAGGTAACGGTTGTACCTGTTAAGCTAACCAAGGTCTGGGAGTCATTATCAAGACCCAGAGTCTGGCCGATGACTGGCATTGCCATCAGCAGGCAGACGGCTAGAACGACGCTGAACCAGCATCCAATGGATGATTTTGTGGTCAAAGGTGAAGATTGGAATTTTTTAAAAGGATCGCTCGGCACCGATGGACGATTTTTTTGAGTATTTCATTGCGATGCCATCCAGAGGGCCCGGAAAGATTCTAGGACGACACCCGATATCCTCCCATCCAACATCCGTACCACTTTCGGGTTAATCCAACCCATCCGCTTACAGCCAGCACTGACCGAGAATGCGCCAGTTCCATCCCATGATTTTAGCGAATTTCGACCTTCCCCCCGCTCCAATCCCCTCATTTAATTGGGCATGGTTCATCACATTGCCCTAAAACCCAAAATCCAGCTAGGCGTCGTACCCACTCACCTCAAGTTCTTGGGCGGCATTGCTCCTGATGAAAATGGCAAATTCCCCAGAAATCCAGACGGCGTCTTAGAGGTCGTAGCAGGAATGGAGCAGCTCTGCGCCAGCTCACCGGTCAAGATGTCGATTGTCCAACTTTCATTTTTTTCCTCCTCAGACCCAAGGGATGTCGCTGAAATGATCGAAGGACTTAAGGCGCTCGGGCTTGAGATCCATTACATCATGATGGTCGGCGGAGCAAATCCCATGAACCCAACAGATGAGGATTCTGTGGTCGCCCAGTTGGTCAGCTCGATCCGTTCGGCCATCTCACACGGCGTGCGCCACTTGTCATCGACCAGCATCGAGGAATGGATGAATCCAACCGAGGTCCGTCGTGATGGTGCCGAGTTTGAGGCAGCAATCGCACAAAACCTCAAGGTCCACCTGCGCGCCTATGAAGAGTCCGGTCTTGCAAACTCATGCGTTGAATCATGGAACATCGAATTCCTGAGACCCGGAGAATTCAAGACCTTCACCAACCTCGAACGGGTTTGGCAATTTGTCCGCGCAGCCAACGAAGCACTCGGAACCAAGTTCTTCAAGCTCCTCGTCGATGCCTCGCACTGCGGCAACTCCGGATTGTCGATTCCCGAAAACCAAAGGCTCATCGCCCAAATCGCCGAGTCCGACGAACTTGGTATTTTCCACGCCTCCGCACACACCACCCGCGGCTGCCTCTCGACAGACGACGGCTGGATCGCTGCCCTGCTCACCGCCGCCGCAAAAACGGGCAAGCTCAAGCATGTATTCGTTGAGGTCTTCGACCACACGGATGCCGCACTCGAACTTCTGCGAAACTTCGAACCTGGACACGGGGTGGACACTCGCGATGGCCGTAGCTACGACGACGTCGTGGCCGATGGACTTGGCGACATCGCACGGCGCTTGAACAACCTGCACGCCCGCGGATTCATCAAAGACTAACGCACCGATGCATCAAACTCACGGCGAGCCCTCATTCCAACTGACCACTGCGGATATTTCGTTAGAAATCACCGCACGCGGTGGACACCTTGCACCCGTGATTTTTCATCTAACAGGTCGCGATGTCTCACCCTACGCACTCGCTCCATGGATCCCCGAAGAGTTCCCAGAAATCCCACCGCTTCTCTCCGTGCTGCGCGGTGACTTCTTCTGCCTACCCTTTGGTGGACAGACGAATGGACCTCCGCATGGTGACCCAGCGAATGCACACTGGATTCTAGCAGCCCGCGACAATCGGTCGATTCAACTCATCCTTGAGACTACCGACTCAGGTGCACATGTTAGAAAAATCCTATCCACTCGCGATGGGCATCACGCGATTTATTCCGAGCACCTCATTTCGAACGTCTCAGGCGATTTCAATTACGGGAACCACCCGATTCTCGATCTCTCCCACCTGCCACTAAATTCTGGGCGGATCACCACGAGTCCGTTCCGCTGGGCATCGGTTTATCCAGGCCAGTTCGCAAACCCCGCCGATGGCGAAACTCAAGCCCTCGCCGAAGGATCGACCTTCACCGACCTGAGCAAAGTTCGCTTGGCGAACGGGGGTACCACCGACCTCACCCGCTACCCAAGCAGAGTCGGCAACGAAGACCTAGTGATGATGGTGAATGAGCCAGCAAACGAAGATCAGCCTTTCGCGTGGTCCGCGGTGGTGCTCGACGGCTATCTCTGGTTCTCGCTAAAAAATCCCGCCGATTTCCCCTCCACCCTGCTGTGGATTTCTAACGGCGGCCGCACTGCTGCTCCATGGAGCGCCCGGCACCTCGGACGCATCGGCATCGAGGAAGTTTGTTCGCATTTCTGTGACGGCGTGGAAATTTCCCGGGAAAACCGGCTTTCCGCGCACCGCATCCCGACCACCCGCCACTTCGACCTAGATGAGACGGTCTCGCTGCGCATCGTCCAAGCCGTAGCCCTCACGCCTGAAGGATTCGGCTCCGTCCGCCAAATCAATCCCGCCGGCCCCTCAGCCGTCTCCATCACTGGTGAACTTGGCCACGAAATCGTCGTCGCGATCGACTGGACATTCGTCGCCTAACCACCGAGATTTTTGATAGTTTTTCCAACCAAGACCCGTAGCACCCAGCAACCCATCATTTCATGACCCAACCACTGACCACCGCTGACCTTTCAACGACTTCAACCCACCTCAAGCCGCTGATCGATGGGCACTTGGAGGACACCGGAGGGCTTTTACGCCTCTCCCCGACTTGGGTCCCCCGCTCGTTCCTCCAACCCGGATTGCGGATCAAGCTCCACCCCGATGACACCTATGCCTACGGCCTCAACCGCGGCGGCATCGATGAACGCTGGTTCGGCTCAACCACCGAGACGGCCAACGAAGGCAGGGCTGCTGATGAGGGACTCTCCTACGTCGTCGTCGGACGCGAACGCTTCACCCTGCGCGATGCCATCGCGGAGGCTGGCTCGGACATCATCGGCAAGTCGATTTGGGAAAAATACGGGAAGTGGCCGGTCTATTCGAAATTTTTCGACAACATGGGGCCCATCCCGCACCACATGCACCAAAGTGCAGAACAGGCTGCACTCGTCGGCCAAGAAGGCAAACCGGAGTCCTATTACTTCCCGCCCCAACACAACAATGTTGGCAACAACTTCCCTTACACATTCATGGGCTTCGAGCCCGGCACCACCCGAGACCAAGTTCGCAAGTGCATTGCCAATTGGAACAAGGGCGAAAATGGCATCCTCGATTTATCGAAAGCGTATCGTTTGAAGGTCGGTACCGGCTGGCTGATCGACCCATGCATCCTCCATGCACCCGGATCGCTCTGCACCTACGAACCTCAGTGGGGCTCGGATGTCTTCGGCATGTACCAAAACCTCGTGGAAGGCCGTGAGGTCCCATGGTCACTCCTCGTCAAGGACATGCCCAAGGACAAGCACCAGGACATCGACTTCATCATCGACCAACTCGACTGGGAAAAAAATGTCGACCCAAACTTCAAGGACAACCACTACCTCGAACCCGTGACTGCCGAAATGGGCGAAGGGTATCACGACAAGTGGATCGTCTATGGCAAGGTCGATGGATTTCAGTATTTCACCGCCAAGGAAATCACGATCGAGCCCGGTCAAAGCGCAACCATCAAAGACAACGGTGCCTATTCGCTGATCGTGGTTCAAGGCGAGGGATTCGCCAACAAACTTCGCCTGAATTGTCCGAAACTCCTGCGCTTCCATGAACTTTCTAACGACGAATTCTTCTGCACCGAGTCCGCCGCAAAGCAAGGGGTCACTTTCAAAAACACTTCACTCACCGAGCCACTCGTCGCACTCCGCTACTTCGGCCCAGAAGTGAACCCGAACGCTCCCGCCATGGGCGCCTACAAACACCAATAGTTTTCAATTTCTAACAAAACCTAACCCCGAATCATTCATGAAACTTCACAACGCGATGTGGCCCGGCCTCGTCGGTAAAGAACCCGGCACCGACCATCCACCCATCTCGCTCGAGCACATGCTCGAACTCACCGCCGCCGCCAATGTCAACGGTCGTAAATTCGATGGCATCGACTCCTTTCTCTTCCACCCGCACACCGACCCCGACGCCTCGGATGACGAACTCAAGCGCATCGCGGACCTTGTCGCCAGCTACGACCTCAAGATCGGCTCACTGGTCGCGCCAATCTGGCCTGGAACCGTGGGCGATTCCGCAATGGGTGATGCCGTGCCTCGCGGGAGAGCTTAGCCAGGCTCTCGCCGGCAGTGCGGCGGGCGCGAACTGTGGCCAGCATTTCAGTTGAAATCGTTGTGGTTTGTGCGATCATTGGTTAGTTCCTCATCTCG
>CAILVZ010000073.1 GCA_903837825.1 Akkermansiaceae bacterium
CGTGTCCCTTGACCCAGCACCATTCAATTTTGTGAGTGCCCAGTGCCGAAAGGAGGAGGAGCCAGAGGTCTTGGTTTTTCACCGGTTTTTTATCGGAGGTTTGCCAGCCGCGTTTTTTCCAGCCTTCGATCCATTTTTTCGAGATGGCATCGATCAGGTACTTTGAGTCCGAGTGAAGTTGGACCTCGCAGGGTTCGGTCAGTGCCTCCAGTGCGGCGATGGCAGCGCGTAATTCCATCCGGTTGTTGGTGGTGAGGCGGTAGGCGGCGGAGAGTTCTAGGCGGTGTTTGCCCGAGACCATCACGGTTCCATAGCCGCCTGGGCCTGGATTGCCCTTGCAACCGCCGTCGGTGTGGATGATCACTCGCTTCATGAAGGAAGAGCGTGCTCCATGGGCGGGCGGCCTGGCAAGCGTCGCATGGCCAAGACCATGCATTTAAGGCTGGATCAATGGCTGCACTTAGCAGGCTTCTGAGGAAAGATTGCGATGAGGACCGCCACGAGGATGATCAGCGCTGCTGATGCTGAGTAGCGGCTCAATTCAAGGCCGCCATGGTCGCGTGGTTTGTCGAGGAAATCGCCCACCACCGCACCGAGCGGGCGGGTGATGATGAAGGCAGCCCAAAAAAGCAAGGTCTTCGAGAGTTTTGTCCAATAGTGGGCGGCCGCCACGGCAGCAAGCATGCCACCAAAGATGAGCGCAGCACCCGTGTAGCCGAGGTCAGCACTATCGGCTGTCCAGTCGCCAAGCGCGGTTCCGAGCGTTTGTGAAAACATGATCGTCACCCAGTAAAACAATTCCGACTTTGGCGAGTTCACCGAATCGACCGCCACCGAACCCATCGTGCGATGCCAGAGCCAAAGGGACCCGATCAGCAGACTGAAGAGAATTAAGCTTCCGCCCGTGTAGCCGATTCCCAGCGAACGGTCTGCGAAATCCGCCAGAGTGGTGCCCACGGTGGTGGTGGCGATGATGGTGAGCCAGTAGAGTGCTGGATGGAATTTTCTAGTAGAAATTTGTGCCGAAACTGCGACGAAAAAAAGCACTGCGAAGATGCCAGTGCCGACCAGATATCCTAGGTTCATCGACATTGAAACCGCATCGCCCCCAGTTTCTCCAAGCGTAGTGGCGAGGATTTTGATCGCCCAAAACACCATCGTAACCTGAGGAACCTTGCTGGTGAGTGTTGATTCCTCGGTATTCATGGGAGTTGTAGTGGGTAATTTCTGTTAGAAAATCCGTGAGGGAGCACCATCGTCATTCCGAAAGCGAAATTCACTCCTTAGGCTTGCTTCACGTCGACCCACTGTTTCGTCTTGGCCGATTCTAACACGGCATCGCAGACGTATTGCGTCCCGAGCGCGTGGCGGAAGTCCGGATAGGCCTTTGGAGCGCTTGGGTCGTCGAGTGAGTTGAAAAACTCTGCGAGTTCATGGGTGAAGGAATGTTCGTATCCGAGGCAGAGGCCGGGAACCCACCAGTTGCCGGCATAGGGGTGATCGCCATCTGAGCAGTGGATGCTGCTCCAACCGCGGCGGTCACCAGGAACCCCATGATCGAAGTAATCGAGGCGATTTAGGTCGTGGAGATCCCAGGCGAGCGATTTCTTTTCGCCGTTGATTTCGAAGGTGTTGAGCGCCTTGTGTCCGCGGGCGTAACGCGTCGACTCGAAGATTGCGAGTGAACCGTTCTCGAAGCGTGCGAGAAATGCACAGGCGTCGTCGATGGTGACCGCTTGTTTTTGTCCGGTTGCGGTGTGGACACGCTCCTTGATGAAGGTCTCGGTCATCGCGCTAACCGAAACGATGTCACCGTTGATCCAGCGCGCCGTATCGATGCAGTGTGCGAGGAGATCTCCGGTGACGCCGGAGCCAGCGGCGGTAGCGTCGAGGCGCCAGAGTCCGGCACCGCCTTGAGGGAGTTCTTCGGAAATCGTCCAGTCTTGGAGAAAGTTCGCGCGGTAGTGGAAGATGCGTCCGAGTTCGCCCGAGGCCACGATGTTTTTCGCGAGAGTCACGGCGGGGAGGAACCGGTAGTTGTACCAAACCAAATTTGGCAGGCCGGATTTTTCGACGGCCGCGACCATTTGTTCGCCTTGTTCCCCATTGAGGGCGAGCGGTTTTTCGCAGAGGATCATTTTGCCATGAGCGATGCAGGCGAGTGCGATCTCGGCGTGTGAGTCATTTGGAGTGCAAATGTCGATGGCGTCGATGTCCTCGCGTTTGACGAGTTCGCGCCAATCCGTTTCGTAGGAGGCATAACCCCATTTCTCGGCGAAGGCCTTGACCTTTTCGGCGTCGCGGCCGCAGACCGCTTGGCGGACGGGCACGTGTTGGTGATCGAAGAAATGGCTGAGTTGCGAATAGGCGTTCGAGTGGGTACGGCCCATGAAGCCATAACCGATGAGTCCGATGCGGAAGTTGGGATGC
>CAILVZ010000074.1 GCA_903837825.1 Akkermansiaceae bacterium
ATTATTTACCCCGGAAATTTATCAGAAATTTATTTTGAAAAATCTTTCGATTCAAGACTAAATGACTTAGGCAAACAAAAGGGGACGCCTCAAAATAATTATCTGGAGAGTTCTTGACTCGTGTGGATTATTACCGAGCCGAGAGACCGGGCCGCACCGCTTTTTTCTACGCTGATCAAATTCAAATTGATCAGCTGTAGTACGCGACCCAGGCGCTCGTTGCCATACCTGGGCTCCAATGCCCAAACAGGCGTTCCAAGTGTACAAGCGGCGTTGGCACAAGTTGACGTTTCTCTATCCGACCATGCGTGCTAATGGCAAGACAGATGCGTCGGAAGTGGCAGCGCGTCGTGCGTTCAACTTGAAGCAAGTACTTCTGCCGACTCGGACGGTGGATGCAGCTTGCCCTTTCTCCAACTGATCCCATGCCTACAACTTGCCAGCGAAGGACAGACTCAAGCGTTCAGCACGGGACCCCTCGCAGCGAATGTCGAAGGACTCGGATATTGGCCTGTCTCCCCAGGGCTTGAATTGCGCAACTGACAACCTTTCGATTGAAAGGTTGGTGCAATGTACATTGCGCCAACCTTTCAATCGAAAGGTTATCAGTTTGCGAACTGCCATCCTAGGCACGTCACGAACTTCTCACCAGCAGATGGCGATTTGAAGCAGCGGATTTATTCCTTTATTTTGCCAGACTCCCCAACGCCCTGGCCATGTCTTCCATTCTTCCGCACCACCAATTTCAAGTTCAAGCTCAAACCCCACGTCCCGCATGATCGGACGAGCATCTGCCGATGGGCCTGCTGACAGGCTGCTGTCACGATCCACTACATCGGTAGTACATCCTCCCGGCCCGATTCCACCGGGACGGACGACTGAGGCCCTCAGTCGTTGGGCTGACTCGGATCCCGAGGTGTGCCGGACTCATCTGGCACCGGGACGGGGCCTAAGATTTCTGCATACGCCTCCAGCCCTACGCCGCCCGGTCCCACCCGGCCTACCTCAGGCCCGATGGGGGAATGACAGTCACATGAGCGCCGGGCTGCCGGAGGATCGTCGGATTACCATTCCGCCTCAGGCTAGCCCAACTGCAAGCGGAACGTCACCACGGTGTAAGCGGAATAATGCCAACCCGCGGCCTTGGCAACACACATGCTACGGTGTTGCGGAGCAACGGGCGCGGGTGTTGCAACGCCCGCGGCCTTGGCAACACTCGGCTCCACCCATGAACCCATGTGTTGCGGAGCGCCATTTCCACCCATGTGCTGTGTGCCAAGGCCGCGTGTCGACATTCCGCCTACACCGTGTGGCGCTGCAATGGCCTCTCGACGGTCTAGGACAACCGCACAAATCCACTGGTGGGTGCAGCAGAATAAATACTGCGGCGCCGCTTTGAGTCAATGTATATTAGTTCCGCCCCGATAGGCTCCCCAACCCCGCCCGGGGGGGCAGACGGGGGATTGTTTGAGTTTGGGGGGCAGGGGTGGTGCCATGAGCTATGCCGGATTGTTTGACCATTGAACGGTGAAGGAGCCTAATAGGCAGGCCAAACACGAAAATGCACAGCAGATCTTGGCGTCCCTGAGTGCGTTGCCAGGTGAATCGTTGGTTGCCCTCCCGATGAAAAATATTATTAGGACAGGGGTTGACATCACGAATCGACGCCCCTGGCAATGGAAAAAAGCAGCAGGAGGAGCTGCAGCGGCAGCCGGCGATGTTCCGAAAGCTGAGTTGGCGGGAGCGCACGTTGGGCCGCGGGGGTCAAGTCTGGTCCTCCTCACCCGACTCGCCTTTGTAGCGCACGTTGGGCCGCGGGGGTCAAGTCTGGTCCTCCTCACCCGACTCGCCTTTGTATGGATCTTCGTATTCCTCCTTGAGCTCTCGTTGCAACTCCTGCTTCCAAATGCTTTTGAGCCTGAGGCCGGTCATCTCTGTCAGCCCGGTGCAGCAGGATTCTCGAAGCAGGAACTCCCGCATTGATTCAAGGCTGCCTAAATCCGGGCTTGGAAGCGACTTCAAAAATGTTACCACAGCCTTCGTAAGTTCGGCCTTGTGCACAATCAAGAGACCGTGCCTTCCCTCCTTGGCAGCGTAGAGATTCTTTATCATAGTTATCAGACCACCCAAAACAGCCACGAACGTATTCAGCACAATACAGCCACCGAAGATGCCCCAAAACCATGTCGATTCGAATGTCACGTAGCACCACGTGGTCCAGGTGAATGCGCCGATGGTGATTACGCCAGTAATGAATGAAACGGAAGAGAGCTGCAGATATCGTCCCATTTTCCGTGAGAATC
>CAILVZ010000075.1 GCA_903837825.1 Akkermansiaceae bacterium
GAATGCAGACCAGGCCGGCTCCACGCTTCATTTCCGATTGCAACTGCGTGAGGTGATCGGCTTGAACAGCAGGGTGGCCGCCGCCTCCATCGGCATAAAACACAATGGTGTCGGCTTTGTGGAGTTCATCGGCGGTTGGCCATTCTCCGGAAAGATGAGTCACAATATTTAAATTGGGGACATTTTCTTTGAGGCATTTGCCCAAAAGCAAAATGCCGGCGTTGTGTTCGTGATCGCCTGGGCCGTGGCTGGGCTTGCCGGCTAGCAGAAGAACGGTTTTGGTATCGGCGGCCATCGAGGCTGTGGTGATTGCAAACAGGCCGATGGCCAAAATGCAATTCATGAGGGTTTTACGAATGGTGGACATGATCGAATAGAAGCTCCCGGGTTGATTTTTGAAGACGAGGTGGGTTACAACAGAGATTATCCGAAATTCAGGACCGTTTGCCAACCATGTTTCAGCCATAATGGCTGGATGCGTTTGATTGGCAGTCGATGACGCGGAAGGGTGAATGGGGCTCATGAGCAGCACGGATTCGCTGGTGGAATGGTTGGTGGAGTCGTCTGAGAGTGAGGGGAAAGTCCGGCTGACGGACGTTCCTACTCTGCGTTTGATCCTTGAAAAAACGATTGGTGACGACCGCCTGTCACACTCAGAAAAGCTGGTCTTGCGAGACTTGATCTGGGATCAAAAACCGGACGAAACCCGTCTGGCGGTGTTGCGAAGGGCGGCTTTTGACCTGGTCGCCGAGCGGATCGACGACTTGGATCAGAGGGAGCGTCTGGAGTGGCTTCACGACCTGGTGGAACTGCTCACTCCACGCCGTGAATCCGCCGGGAAGGTGCGTGAAACACATCCGCAAGTCCTTTTTAGCCCGAGGGATGCGTGTGCGGAGCGAATCTGTGCGATGATTCAGGGCAGCGAACAAAAAATGGATCTTTGCGTCTTTACGATCACCGATAATCGGCTGACGGAGGCCGTGGTGAAGGCACATCAGAGGGGTTTGAAAGTCAGGCTGATTACGGACGATTTAAAGAGCGAGGATCTCGGTTCTGACATCGAGCAGATTGCGGCCTCCGGAGTCCCGGTGAAGATCGACAGGAGCCCGTTCCACATGCACCACAAGTTTGCGATATTTGATGAAAAGACTGTGATTACAGGGAGTTATAACTGGACAAGGAATGCTGCGAACGAGAACCAGGAAAATATTCTGGTGACGCACGACGAGCGGATTGTGCGTCCATTTTCAGGCGAGTTCGAGCGACTGTGGGCGAGGCTTGAGCCGTTGTAAGATTGGCAATAAATGATCGGACTGGCCCGATTTTTGATATGATGATTTCGAAAGAACGGCGATCGACGCGCGAAGCTGGAGCGAGTGACCATGCGGGACTTGAACGAAAAAGGGACCCAAACGATGGATGGATTAGTGGAATCGCATCGACTTGACACGCACCAGAAGGCTCTGCGAATTAATCTGGATAATACAAAGTATGGAACATTTGCCGAAATTGGGGCAGGGCAGGAGGTGGCCCGATGGTTCTTTCGGGTGGGAGCAGCGGCTGGAACGATTGCCAAAAGTATTTCTGCATATGACATGACGGTTTCAGATGCAATTTACGGGCATACAGGGCGATATGTTAGCCGGGCGAGGCTGGAGCGGATGCTCAGTTATGAGTATCAGCTCATGGTGGAACGGTTGTCGGAGAAGCGTGGTGGGGATACCCGATTCTTTGCATTTTCAAATACTGTGGTAGCAAAGAGTTATTCACGTAAAGACAATTTTCACGGATGGATGGGAATTCGATTTCAGCATCAGCCGGGCGCTGAACCATCGCAGATTGTATTGCATGTGACATTGCTGGATAAAGAAAATTTACCTCAGCAGGAAGTGATTGGAATTCTGGGCGTGAATTTGATTTATGGGGCACTTTATGAAAATGAAGATCCTGTAAATGCAATGAAAAACCTGTTGCACGACCTCACAAATGATCGTGTGGAGGTGGACCTGATTAAATTCACAGGGCCAACATTTAAAGGGGTGGATAATCGTTTGATGAGCCTGGAACTGGTGCATCACGGGCTATCGCCAGCGGCCATGTTTACATCCGA
>CAILVZ010000076.1 GCA_903837825.1 Akkermansiaceae bacterium
AGGTGATTGCAAGTTCTCGTTCCCAGATAATCCAAGCATCGGATGGTGGCATTCTGGTCGACTTACGAGTGAAAGAGGGTGCAAAAGTCAAGCAAGGCGATCTGTTGGCACGATTGGATTCCACCAAGGTCAACGCATCTTTCTTGGAGGCTGAGGCGCGTTGCGCGGGCTTACAAGCTCAGGTGGCCCGATTGCGCGCTGAAGTGCTGAATCAAAAACCGTCTTTTGATCAACAACTGAAACGACACTATGCAGATTTTGTCGACAATCAGACGATCCTGTACCAACGTCGGCGAGAAGCACTGGAGGCCGAGATACGGGTCTACAAGGAGAGCCTTGATCTTGTTCAGAGCGAACTCGAAATGAATCTGCCGCTGGTGAGGACGGGCGATGTCAGCCAGACCGAAATTCTGAAGCTCAAACGGCAGGCTTCGGAGTTACAAGGCCAAATGACGAACCGACGTAATAAATACTTTCAGGACACCCAGGCGGAGTTGGCCAAGGCTGAAGAGGACCTGGCGGGCGCAAACCAGATTCTCGCCCAGCGCAAAAATCAGCTTGAACAGACGGAACTATTCGCACCGGTTGACGGGGTTGTCAAGAACGTCCGGATCACCACGAAGGGTGGCGTCGTCCGGCCTGGTGAAGAGGTGATGCAGATTGTCCCCGTCGATGATGATCTCGTCGTTGAGGCAAAGCTCAAACCTGCAGACGTCGCCTTTGTCAAACCAGGCCTTTCGGCCCAGGTCAAGATTGATGCCTACGATTACACCATTTACGGATCGCTCAACGGCACTGTCACGTACATCAGCGCGGATACTCTCGAAGAGAACCTCCGACAGGGAGAGCTACCCTACTATCGAGTTCAGGTCCGAACGACGGGTAAGGCCCTCAAAAACAGGCCCGACGAACTCATGGAAATACAGCCGGGTATGACTGCTACCGTCGAGATCAAGACTGGCGTGAACACGGTGTTGAAGTTCTTGACCAAGCCGCTCGTCAAAACCTTCAGTGAATCGCTGGGCGAGCGATGATTCATTCAATCAAAAACAATCTCGATCGGCCAGGCTTCGATGGGTCCCATTTCCCAATTTTTTGCGCGCCAGTTTTGGATAAACGCCGTTAGCGTTGTTCGGGCTTGTGCATCGACTCTGGCCCTTGTCGCTGGCGCATGCAAATCCTGCTCGATCGCCGTCCAGAGCTTTTGATACGTCGCATCCGTACCGCCATATTCTCTTAACCCCGATTCGCTCGACCG
The DNA here is from genome assembly GCA_903837825.1 of Akkermansiaceae bacterium. Taxonomy (GTDB): domain Bacteria; phylum Verrucomicrobiota; class Verrucomicrobiia; order Verrucomicrobiales; family Akkermansiaceae; genus Luteolibacter. The sequence continues at coordinate 1,259 of CAILVZ010000076.1, forward strand.
TGAGCCAAGAGGAACAGCGGTTAATGTCGAGGGGCGAATGACGATGGGGCGGTTGATCCTGATGACGTACTTTTTTTGATTGGGTCTGGGCTCCAAGACCAGATTACTTGGCAGCCGAATGCTGAAGGTTAAATTGTTCTGATATCGAATTTTAATTGCCTCGCTTGCCCGACAGCGGCCCTTCCCAGCGGGGCAGACCTGCTCGGAGGCTTCCCGGATTGTTTTATCGACACCCACCGTAGCCACGTCGAGTTGGCCACCCGAGGTCCGAACGACATGGGCTGTTTCTCCACGGATTCGCAAGTCCCGTTGGGACTGAAACTTGTCCAT
>CAILVZ010000077.1 GCA_903837825.1 Akkermansiaceae bacterium
GATCCGCCGGTTCTTCAGGTCGCAGAAGGTGGTGCAGAAGCGCTGGCCCTTGTGGAGGGGGGATCCGAGCTCGGGCCGGACATGAATCGCGGACGGCGTAGAACGATGTCGTTGAAGAGGCAAACCCTTCAGGCCACTATTTAGGTTAACAATCATCGGAGACATGATGGCATTCATCCCTCATGTCCCCAATCTTTAATGAAAAGCCGCGTAGCATTACCCATCGCTTAACGATTTTAAGTTGCAGATCGTCAATCCTGTGAAATCTTGAAGAGTGTAGAGCAAAACCCAGTGTTTCACACCCCACGGTGTTCCAGACAAAAACCCAGTGTTTCAGATACCCCCCAGTGTTCCACATCATCTATATCAGTCACGCAGTCGCGCCGATGTCACCGTCCGAGCTTGCGGAGTTGTTAGAGAAAGCCCGGGCATTCAATCACGCAGCAGGGATCACGGGCGCTTTGTTTTATCATGATGGTTATTTCCTGCAGGTGATCGAGGGAGATGAAGCCGCAGTTCGGGATCTTTATGCGAACATCAAACGGGATCCGCGCCACCGCGCCATCACCACCTTGTTTGAAGAGCCGATTCGAGAACGAGAGTTTGCAAATTGGTCGATGGCGTTCCGCAATCTGGATCTGGATCCGAATGGTGCTCCGGAGGGCTTTGAAGAGATTTTCAACATGGACTTAGACCAAAATGAATTGAAGCGATACCCCTCAAAGGTTCGGGTGTTTCTTGCAGAAATGTGCGGGCTGTAGCGTTGTGGCAGAATCCATTGCGGAGGATGTCAGAGCATGAGACGGTGGAAGAGGTTCACTGTCCTCCGAGGATTTTGGGTTCAGGAGCGATCTCAAGGCGCTGGCCGCTCTTCTGGGCAAGGCCCGAAGTTAGACCGGTGTAATCGGTTCGGCGTGGTGCGATGATCACGATTCCTTTGTCCGTGATGATGTACTCGCGGATGTCTTTGCTGTGGTTGCCACCCCGCATTTTGATCACAATGAGGACTTTACGGAGTTGGCCGTCGATCTCGACGTAACGTAAGCGAATGATGTCGTCTGTTAGAAATGAAATCGCGTAGTGGCTCAATTGGAGCGATCCGAAGGTGTCTTCGACTTCGACGGTGCTGAGGATCGTGACCCCCGCTCCGGTGAGTGCTCCGATCATCCGATAGAGAGACTCGCGGAAATCGGCTCGGAAACTTGGAGCCAAGGCCATCTCAAATCCGACGAGAGAGTCGATGACGAGGCGTTTGGCGCCAATTTTCTGGATGGCCTCAAGGATCGCCTGCATCGTCTCGTCGACCGAGAGGTCGAGTGGGCGGAGGTAGAGGATCTCCAGCATGTGTTGATCCTGGGGTAGATCAAAATTGAGGCCGAAGCTTTCAGCGCGGTCTGAGTAGCCTTGGGGGCGCTCTTCAAAGATCGCCATGATCCCTGGCTCGCCACTGCGGATGCCTTCGGCGATGAATTGGGTCGCCAATGCCGATTTGCCCGCACCGGATGGGCCTGTTACGAGTAAACTGTCCCCTTCAAAAATCCCACCATCGAGCATGGTGTCTAACTCTGGGATGCCGAGTGAGATTCGGCGGCGTGGGTGCTTCTCTGCAGTCACAGTCGATTTTTTTTCTCCGAGGCCGAGCGTGCGTGAGAATGCCTCAAGGCCCGAATCGGTGATGCGGATGGTGTGCAGGCCTGGAACCGACTTCTGACCACGGATTTTGATGACTTGAAGTTTCCGGACCACCGAATTCCGCTCGGTTTCTTGAGAAAGCCAGAAGATTCCGTCGGCCACGGTGAATAGCGCATTGTCACGAATTTCTGCGATATCATATTCGCCCACCAGAAAGGTCGTGGCCTGCCAACCTGTTAGAAATTGGCTAAGCTGTTGGATAAATAGCTGCATTTCTTTTTCGCTAGCATTGCCGAATTGGGTGCGGATCACCGAGCGGAACGAATCTACCACGACGATCGAAGGATTGGCTGCTTTGACCTGCTTTGAGACTTCATCGATGACTGCAGGCATTCCTTGTTTTATTAGAAAATCTGCTAGATTGATGAAGCGGATCGATTTTCCGATCTTCTGAACATCAAAAAAGTCGAACTGCTGCTGGTAGCGGATCATCTTGATGGAAGGCTCACCCAACACAGTGAAATAGAGCGCTGGCTTTTCCTCCGTTCCATTGGCGAACGCGATTTGGTGGGCCATGGTGGTCTTACCGCAGCCTGGTGTACCTGCGATGACGTTGAACGAATACTCAGGAATGCCTCCTCCGAAAATTTCATCGAGTCCGCGAACGCCCGATGATAGTTTCCGGATGTGCGGTGGGTGTTCCTCTTGGGTGAGCAGTGTCTCTTCAAGCGGAGGTCCGTTTGGGTGTGTTGGTTTCATGCGGTCTTACATTGGTTCAGGTTCGTGGTCTTCTCTGCAAGCTCTGTCCAGACGTCCCTGAGTAGCCTTCGCGTCATGCTTTCGCCAATGATGTCGTTCAATAGCCGTAGCAGGTGGGTGAGGAGTACCACCTTGCCTTCTGAAAAATCCACAAGGGTGACGTTTGGATCGAATTCGTTAATTCCATCGAGCAGTCCATCGTTGTTGACGTGGGCTTTCGATAGCCATGAGACCTCCTTGCTGGCGAGCGCCAGTGCTCGTTCGAGCAGTTTTTGGTATGAGTAAGTACCCATGATGGTGATGAAATGCGGGCTGAGTTTTTCGAAGATGAAAAACGCGGGAGATGGTTGTCCGGAGGGTGGAATGATTGCCTTCTCGAACGCGAGGATGCGCTCGGCAAGATGACGCACGTCGGGAGATTCCAAATTCATCGGAAAGGGGGGGAAGGGGGGAAAACAGTGAATCTCATATATACCGCCAATCACTGCCCCATGCAATGAGATTCAGAATTTGGATTCTGAATGGGGGTTGTGCGATACTGGAACGGCAGAAATCCTGCCACTGCGATGCCTTATCGCGTCCAGGATCCTCTCACGACCGGCAGAAAGCCTTGGCCGACGAGGGTGTAGGAGGTTGCGCCGCGGGCCCCCTCAAGGGGGACGCCGGTGGCTTTTTTCCAGGCAGCGCTCATGCTTTCGCCCGAGTGGCAGCCCCAGCTCTTGCAGGCCGCCTTGCGGGTGAAGATGGACGACTTGATCCTGCGAAGGTCGTTTTCGTGGAGCCAAGTGGTCGAGACCGCCATGATCGCATTGCCGTAGTCAAACATGAACGCGTAGCGGTTTGAGTGACCGAAAAAATCGAAGCTCTCGACCGAGTTGCGAGGGCGTGAGTTCAGGGACTGGAGGAAATCGCCCGAACTTTGGAACCAGACCAAGGTCGCCTTGCGCTTGGTCGCCAGTTCCGAAATCCACTGGGTGTAGGGCTTGTGGTCCTCACGGCCACGTGCCTGATAGCTTGGCTGATAGATCATCCAAACGATCGGGGCATCTGGGCCGCAGGTTTTGCGGATCTCATCGATGCGCAGGGTTGAGGCTCGGATGAAATTCGCCCACCAGCGGTCATGTTGGTCATCCGGCACGCGCAAGTCCTCCCACTTGCGGAGCGTGGGTCCACCCGTGACCACGACATGGTCTGCTCGGCTGTTAGACGCAAGTGCCAGCAGCGAAAGAGCGATGAGGTGGGCGCGGCCGATCATGGACGGTGGGTAGTTGGGGTCCCGAACAAGGATCAGGACGCACGCCTCGCCCGCGTGCGAACAAGCGGGCGAAGGGCTGCTCGTGTGGATTACTTCGCGGAAGGCGTGCAGCCGTTGCGGACGATTTCCATGAAACTTTGCGGCTCGAGAGCGGCACCGCCGATGAGCGCGCCATCGATGTCCGGGCAGGCCATCAGCTCAGCCGCGTTGCCTGGTTTGACGCTACCGCCGTATTGGATGCGGATGCGTGCTGCAGCGTCTGCGCCGTAGAGTTCAGCGATCACCGAACGGACAAACGCGTGTGCGTCTTGGGCTTGTTGCGAGCTGGCGGTCACTCCCGTGCCGATGGCCCAGACTGGTTCGTATGCGATGACCGTTTCTGCGAGGTCTTTTTCGGAGATCCCTTCGAGGCCAGCGGTGATTTGCGTGCGGAGGACAGATTCCAGTTGGCCGCTTTCGCGTTCGGTGAGTGTTTCGCCGATGCAGAAGATGGGCTTCAGATTTGCCTCACGAGCCTCTTTCATCTTCGCGTTGATGATGGCATCGGTTTCACCGAAGATCGACCGGCGTTCGCTGTGGCCGAGGATCACGTAGTGGACGAAAAACTCGCGGAGCATGAGCACGCTGATTTCACCCGTGTAAGCGCCTGAGTCGAACTGCGAACAATTTTGTGCTGCGATCTGGATCGCGTGGGCGTTTTGGCCAGCGGTGGCCGTGTGGAGAACATCGGCGAGTTTCGAGAGTGAGACAAAGGGAGGTGCGATCACGATTTCGCAGGGGAAATCCTGACCCTGGAGTTTCGAGAGGAAACTTTTAATGAAGTCTTCCGTTTCGGAAGCTCCCTTGTTCATTTTCCAGTTGGCGGCGAAGATCGGTTTGCGATTCATGGTATTCGAGTGGAGTGAGACGGTGGGGGAATTAGATTTCGGTGAGGGCTGCCACGCCAGGGAGGACTTTTCCTTCGAGCAGTTCCAATGAGGCGCCGCCGCCGGTTGAGATGAATGTCATTTGGTCATCCAAACCGAACTGATTCACGGCGGTGACCGAGTCGCCACCACCGACGATCGTCACTGCGTCGCTCTTTGCCATGGCTTCCGCGATTGCACGCGTGCCCTTGGCGAAGCTTTCGATTTCAAAGACACCCATCGGGCCATTCCAGATGATCGTTTTGGCGGTTGCGACTTCCTTGGTGAACTCCTCGATGGCCACGTCACCGATGTCGATGCCTTCCCAGCTGTCGGGAGTTGACCCACCTTGTTCGTATGGGGCGGTGACTTGGGTTTCGGCACCTTCCTTGAATTCTTGGGTGATGCGCGTGTCGGCGGGAAGCAGGAAGCGGACGCCCTTCGCCTTCGCGGTTGCGAGGATGTCGAGGGCGAGGTCGAGTTTGTCGGCTTCCACGCGGCTGTTGCCGGTGTGATAGCCTTGGGCCTTGCGGAATGTGTTGGCCATGGCGCCACCGATCAGGAAGGCATCGGCCTTTTCCATGAGAGCGGTGATGACTTGGATTTTATCCGAGACTTTCGCGCCGCCCATGATCACCAAGAATGGGCGCTCTGGGTTGCGGAGTTTGCCGTCGAGATATTCGAGTTCGCGCTCCATCAGGAATCCCATGGCGCTTTGCTTCACGTAGTGTGTGACGCCTTCGGTCGAGGCGTGAGCGCGGTGAGCGGTGCCGAACGCGTCGTTCACATAAATTTCGGCGGAGCCGGCGAGTTCTTTGGCGAAGCTAGGCTCATTGGCTTCCTCTGCAGGGTAGAAGCGGGTATTTTCTAGGATCAGGACTTCGCCCGGTGCGAGTGCGGACCGGAGGGAGGCGACCTCCGAACCGATGCAATCGGGAGCGAGTTTTACCGGCTGCCCGAGGATCTCGGAGAGGCGTGCTGCAGCGGGCGCTAGCGAGAAAATCGCTTCAGGGCCGCCTTTTGGGCGACCGAGGTGTGAGCAAAGCACCAGTTTGGCACCGCCTGAAATCAATTGTTTGATCGATGGGACGGCTGCTTGGATGCGGGTGTCGTCGGTGATGACGCCGTCTTTGAGAGGGACATTGAAATCCACACGCATGAGGACTTCCTTAGAGGATACATCGAGATCGCGAATCGAGAGTTTGGCCATGGGCGGAGAATCCCGCACTAATCTGGCGTGAGTGTCAAGATTATCGCGGTGGTTGTTGGGTGCGGAATCGCTCGTGTTGGCGGCGGATCATTCCATCGAGAGGCATGAAATTCACGGCTTGGGATGACGATTCGAGCGCAGCTTGGCGGTTTTTGCGGACGAACTGGACTTCGGCCATGGTGTCGAGGTATGCGGGCTGATTTGGGTTCAGCGTGAGGGCGGTCGTGAGAAATTGTTGGGCATCATCGAGATGAAGGCGAGCGCGGGATGCGAGCCAAGCGGCGGTGTTGTAGGTATTTTCCGACTTTGGGTAGCGGCGGATGACCGAGGTGATTTGCTCCCATGATTGTTGGAACCATGCGTCGTGTTCCTTGGTGAGGCCCATTTGACGGAGCGCGGGGAAAAAATAATCGGCAAGCGATCCGTCGCTCGGCAGCAGATCATGGCAATTCCGAAGGATTTCGATCGAACGGGCGCGGTCGGATTTGAGGTTGGTAAGGGCCCTGCCGAGGTCGGCATGTAAGCGGACGCGCAGGCTTGCGATCGGCAATGCGCCGACCGAATCGAAAGCGGTCGACTCTTGGGCAATGACCTCATTGACAGCGGCGGCTTCTTTCCACCTGGCATTTTCTAACAGGCTTTCGCTATACGATTGTAGGGTGATGGCGAATTCGTCTGAGTCGGGATCCGCTTGAATTGCGGCCTTTTTCCACCAATCGGCGGCGCGTTTGAAGTCATGCCCGAAGGCGTAGCCATTTGCGATTTGAGCGGCATCACGCCCCAAGGCGAGCGTGTCCACGAGCGCGTCCCATTTCACAGCTTCACGCCTGCGACCCGCCTTGCGAAGGCTAGAGGCAGCACAAGCGTAGAGGTAGAGTTGTGGGGCTTGTTTGGATGCTGAGATTCGGGCGATTTGTTGAATGAAAAAGTCGGATGACTCCGACCAGCGTTCGGCGGCGGATAGATCAAAGATATGAGTGGGCCAGTAAACTTTGGATGGGTTGCTGCTCGAGATTTGGTCCCACAGTTTCAGGTTGTTGGTGACGTCGCCATTCACGCTGAGGAGGATTGCCATCCGTTCTAACAGGGGCTTGCGTCGTTCCTGCGGGGGTTGGGCAATCGCTTCCCAGATCCGTGCCAGCCACTTCTCGCGGAGGTGGTGTGGGTCAGGCCCCATGCCGGTCAGTGCGAGCATGGCATCGAGCTTTTCAGGTCGGCTAGCTTCTGGGGCGATAGCCGCGAGGTCCGGCCAGAGCCCTCGGATTTCGTCGGCGCTTCCGAAGGCGCAGTCGAGCACCTCCTCCCAGCGGGCGGCATCATCACCCGCCCAAGCCATGGCGATCGATTTCGCGAGTTCGGGAGCACCGAGTGAGGAGCCGTTGACGCGCTCCGTGCCGCCGAAAAGACTGCCGAGGAATTCGCTGAAAACTTTGGGATCGGATGATGCGAGTGAGAGGAGTGGTTTTTGAAAGGCCTCGAGGGCGGTCTCGCTGAGGCCTCGGTGCTCCATGAAATTTGCGAGAGCGACCAACTCGGGGGCAGCGGTTGACACGTCGTGTTCGTCTTCAGCGTCGCCTTTGGAAATGTGGCCGATGCGCTTCTCCACCCAGCGATTGAAGTCAGGGTTTTGGGGGTCGAGGCCGAGCGCGTTGAGGGCTTCGGGGATGCGTTCCAGTGCCTCGAAATAAGCGAATGCCTCGAGTGCCGATTTTTTCGCATAGGCGGCCTCCGCGGGGGTGGTAGCGCCCAGAAGGAATAGCGCTTGGATCGCGTGGTCTGAGTCTGGTCGGTTTTTTGAATGGGCGGGCCCTGTGAGTGGGGTGAGATCGTCTGTGCGGATCGGTTTGCCCTGCCAGCGAGCGACGGCAAGGTTCGCATAAGCTTGGCGGACTTCCAAGGCATTGCCGCCTGTGGGTTCTAACTGAAGCCATGGGATGGGATCGCCAAGCAAGCACGCCATGCTTGCCTCGATCTTGAGTTCGCCAGCGTCACGGGCAGCGTCACGGGCGGCTGTGAGATTGCCGGAGGCTCGGCAAAGCGCGAGCGTCCATGCGCTGGCGGTTGAACGTTTCAATTCAGCATCCAGCGATCCTTGGTGACGATTAAAATCTGCTAGAGTGAGAAGTCCAGCGGCGTTTGCGGGAGCGCTTTCGAGGAGTTTGCGTGCGGCGGATGGGTTGGCAGCGATCAATGCCTCGCGGGCGGCGATGAGTGAGATGTTGCTCACCGATTGCTCGAGTCGTACTTGGACTTCGGCGCTCGTTTCTTTGGCGTAAAGGCTGAGGATTTGTGGCCAAGCCCGCCGCTTCCGCAATTGGTCGAAGATCGTGATCTTGTCGTTCGGTGCAGCTTTTTCGTAGCGGTCGACGAGTGAGAGAATCGCGGGATCCGCGTCGGGAGTGAGTGAGAGCTCGATCTTGTGGATGAGATCGCGTGCGCGGTATGCTTTCTCGGGATCGTCCCCGATGGTGCATTTGCGCAAGGCTTGGACCGCCGGCTCGCCGATCGCCCAGAGTTTTTGGGTCGCTTCTTCGCGGGTTTGAAAGGCATCGGCTGATAGATCATCGATCAATGAATCGAGTGACGGCGTTGGAGTGGCCGATGGTTTCACTGGGGGGGCGGCCATGGATGCTCCCAAGCCAGCCACAAGGCAGATGGTCAGCGCGATCCGGGGAACTTTCATTGGGTTAGAAAACTTCGGTGTGTTGCCAAGCCGCCCGATGAGGTGTTTTTCTATGCCGCGAAACTTTCGCCGCAGGAGCATGTCACCACGGCATTTGGGTTACTCACCTTGAAGCCGCCTTGCTGCAGGTCATCCGAGTAATCGAGTTCGCTGCCACTGACGAACAGCGCACTTTTGGGGTCGATCACCACATTCACCGAGTTGCTAGAAACGAGAATGTCGCGGTCGCGAGGGCCGTCGACGAGATCCATTTTGTATTGGAGGCCCGAGCAACCACCACCGACCACGGCGATTCGGAGTGCACCATCGGGGCGTCCTTGGCGATCCAAGAGCGTGCGCAAGTGGGCTGATGCTCCATCCAGCACCTTGACCAGTTTTTCATTGCCGATTTTGTAATTCACCGTGGGACTCACTCGAGTAGAGTGCCCTTGATGGATCGTGTCGTCAATCATTGGCGCAGATCCGCTTAGGGCGAAAGACGGTCGATTTCCCAAGTCGAGGCGTTGCGTCGGTAGAGAAAGCGGTCATGGAGGCGTGCGGGACCACCTTGCCAGAACTCGATCATTTGCGGGACCACTCGATAGCCGCCCCAGAACGAAGGAAGCGGGATCTCGCCGTGAGCGAATTTTTCGCGGATCTCCGCGAGCTTTTGCATGAGAAATTTCCGTGAGGTGATCACTTCGCTTTGGTTAGAGACCCAAGCGCCGATTTGCGATTCGCGGGGACGAGAGGCGAAGTATTTGAGTGATTCCGCCGTGCTGATTTTTTCGACGCTACCTTGGATGATCACCTGGCGCTCGAGCGTGATCCAGGGAAAGAGCAGGCTGACCTTGGGATTTTGTTCCATGTGCTTCGCCTTTCGACTGGCATAATTGGTGAAGAAGACGAAGCCATCGCCATCGAAGTATTTTAGTAAGACCGTCCGCTGGTAGGGCATGCCGGATTCATCGACCGTCGCGAGGGTCATCGCGTTGGGTTCATGCAAGCCCAGCTCGGTTGCCTGTGCAAACCACTCGGAAAATTGGGCAACGGGATCGGTGAGAAGTTCTTCACGGGTCAATCCTCGGTCGGAGTATTCTTTGCGAAATGCGGCAAGATCCATGGACAAGATTTAGACGAAGGACGGCAAGGGCGCAAGGGTGAGTCTGACGATGCCTGAGATCCTTGGGTGGAAAAGGTTAGTGCATCAGCCGAAACAGCATTGCGTGTTCTCGTGGGTGAGGGCGGCGAGATCGCGAGGAGGCAATCCGAGGATTTCTGCGAGGGCATGGCCGACTGCTGGGAGATTCGCGGGGTGGTGATGATGATCTGGCAGTGGGTGGGTGAGAAATTCTGCGGGAGGCGCCATGTCTGGAGCATCGGTTTCTAATAGAACTCTATCCAAAGGAAGTTGTCGAAATACCTCGAGTTGCGCGGCCTTGCGAGGGTGAAGGAAGTGACCTGAGAATGAGAAGAACGCGCCAAGTGGGATGAGTCGGCGTGCGGTTTCGATCGACCCGCCAAACGAATGCATGAGAAACCGGCGGGGAGTTGGGGTGCTTGCAAGCGCATCGAACAGAGCGCCCCAAGCTTTGAGGCAGTGGATCGTGAGTGGGCGATCCATTTGGTGAGCGAGTTCGAGTTGCTCTGAAAAAATCGATGTTTGGATCGCCATCGAGGGAGCGGAGATCCATGAGTCAAGGCCACACTCTCCGATGGATGCGCGAGGGTGTGACTCAAGCAGGTTTGCGAGTCGTTGCTGCCACCCGGTGTTTGCCGTGTGGGCGTGCCACGGGTGGATTCCAAACGCGGGCCAGACAAAATCCGGATGGGCACGTGCCAGTGATTCCACTTGGGGCCAATCCGATTCGCGAGTGGCATTGACGACGCAGCGGTCGATTCCCGCCTGTTTCATGGCGGCGATGATGGGGGCTGACTCGCCAAGACGCCGGTCTTGGAGGTGGTTGTGGGCGTCGGTCCAGTGTGGCGCGGTTCGCGCGGGATCGGGCTGCGGCGATGAATCGGGAGACATGGCGAGGCAGTTGCCGATATTCTAACGGATTCCTCGTGGTGCTGGTTTTTTAGGGGTGTCGAACGTCACGTCGGTGATGGAAATTCGGCGGCCACTGTTGTGAGGGTCGCAAGTGGCCACCTGCATTTTGCGAAGGGTCCAAACATTTTCAGCCACTTTCATCACATCCTCGACTTCGAATTCTTTGACGAGATCACCATGATGATCGTGGCCGCGGATTCTCATGAACGCGCCGAATTTGCGGTGGACCCAGACGTAAATCACCTCGTAGCGCCCAACCGAGCCGCGGGGTTTATTAATTCGCAATTTATAGCAAGGTTGACCGCCAACTTCCTCGGTGCCCTCGAGTTGAGGATTGGGCCAGTAAAAAAATCGCATGGCAAGATCCTCGTAAGTGAGGTCGGTGTTTGCGATGGGTTCGATGATTTTTTCATTCGGGAAATCGATGGTTTTGCCATCGATGAGCTCAAAAAGATTGAAGGCGTTGTCGCTCATGCGCATGTGGAAAATCCGTAGCGGGCCATGTTTTTCGGTGAATTGGAACTGGATGTCCTTACCACGGAGGAAAAGCGTGATGGGGGTGTTCGTACCGTTTTTCTGGAGGTTGCCGCTGAGTCCGTCTTCGAGGTGAGTGAGCGTTGCGGAGATGCGAGCCCCCTCAAGAATTTGTTGGGCGTTCGGTTCTTGAGTTTGGGCGCTGCTCAGTGAAATGAGAGCGATCGTGAGAACTAGGGCCGAGTGGATGGACGTTAAATTCACGCAAATAGGATGCACGAAAGTGGCGAATCAACAAGCTTTGCTGAAAAATCATCAAAAAAATCGGTGCTGAGCGCGGTGATTTTTAAAAATACGGGTTTTTGGAGCTTGATGATCCGTGGTTAGGTGAATTGGATGTCCTCAATGCAATCATCATTGCAGATTTCCGCATGAGTCTTCGCAATCAGCTATCCGAAATCCTTCCGGCTTTGCTTCCCGGGAATCCGAGCGATTCGCTGAAGGGTACCGAGTTGATTCGTTTGACGCGGTTGCAGCTCAATGGGAATTATTCGGACGCATCGTTGCGCTACCATTTTTCCATCATGTCGTGCGATCCGGCCTCGCCGATTGCGAAGGTTGAGAAGGGCCAAGGGTATTATCGTCGGAGTGCGCCCTTGCCTGCATTGTCGGGGGCTCAAGAGCTACTTGCCTTGACCCAAGGTCGGCTCGATGATCTCAACACGGCTGACCAAGACATGGTGGATGGGGCCATGCTGCGGATTCGCAAGTTTCGGGCGGTGGTGACCCGCTATTACGAGATCAACGGGCGTTTTCCCTTTGCCTTCCGCAAGGCTTTCGGCCAAGACGCGCCGATTAGCAATTTGTGGAAGTATCCCGAATTGGTCTTGGTGGATTGGGAGACGGGGGGGGCTGCGGACGAGGAGATGTCGCTCGATGAGACGATGCTTGCGTTCAAGCAGCGCTTGGGGATTTCGCCATTCAATTTGCACGCCGCACGGTTGCGAGTTCAGCCATCGCTGCTGACGTATCGGGAAGATTTTTTCCAAACCTTAGCGGTTTCCATGTGGGCGCAAGGTGGTGAATTGATCTATGCGGCACCGATTGAAGATGAGGCGCTTGCGGATAGTCTCCGGCGATTGAGTGCCAACTTTGGTGTTGGCGTGACGTCGTTTGGGTTGACCACCGAGGCGCTCGACGACCTTCCTCGCCCGGCGCAAATCCTCAATGCGCATCCACGCGAGACCGAGGCGATCATGGCGAAGCTTGAGATCAACCGGATTGCTTCGCCGAGGCATCGTCCGCAACTCGATTGGTCGGCGCTCAGTTCGATGCGCAACGAGTCCGAGGAGGCCGAGAAGTTGGTCTCGTGGTTGACGCGGTGCATTGATGGTCGCCGTGCCGAGGCTTACAAAGAGGAGTGACGATCCCATCGGGCGGATGGTTGATTTTTTGTTCGTAGCACAGTCTTGCTGGAATCCTTTATTTCAGACTAAACTTTTGCATGCCACCATCGCCACGCCGTCCCTCTCATACGAACCAAGGTCGGAGACCTGGACCTGCCACGGGAAAAAAGTCGCTTCAGAGCAAGGACCGTGGGTGGGATCCGGTCGCGGCATGGTATGACAAACTGGTGGGGGAGTCCGGATCAGATTATCATCAGAACGTCATCTTGCCTGCCACCTTGCGGATGCTTGAGATTCAAGCGGGCGAAGCGGTGATTGATGTGTGCTGTGGTCAAGGTGTGTTGGTTAGACCTTTGTTAGAAGAGAAGATTGGGCGATTCACCGGAGTCGATGCGAGTCGGCGGTTAATTGAATCCGCGAATTCACGTCACGGGTTGGATCCTCGGGTTGGGTTGGTGGTTGCGGATGCGTGTTTGCCTGGTTCGTGGGCGGATGGCTCATATGATGCGGCCACTTGCATCATGGCAGTGCATGATGTCCCTGACATTGCGGGCATGTTTTCTAACATTTTTCGGGCACTCAAGCCGGGTGGTCGTGCAGTAATGGTGTTCATGCATCCTTGTTTTCGGATTCCGCGCAAAACGCATTGGGGATGGGATGGTGACCAAAAAATCCAATACCGGAGGCTCGACAGCTATGGCACGCCACTTGAAATCCCGATCACCACGCATCCTGGAAAAGGAACGGGTGAGCAGACTCATTTTCATCATCGGCCGCTTGCGGATCTTCTAACAACGATTGGCAAGAGCGGGTTGGCGGTGGTGGCGTGTGACGAGCTCTACAGTCATCGTCGTTCCCAAGCATCCGGTCCGTTTAGCAAGGCCGAACACTTTGCGGCTGGGGAGTTTCCAATGTTCATCGCCCTCAAAGCGCTGAAGGTGTAGTGGAATGTGGCAGAGCCGTCTTGGGTTTGTGGGTAAGATCCAATTTGCAAATGATGGCTGATGCGTCTAAGGTGTTACCCTATGAATTCCATCGATCCAGTCACCCCTGCATCCGCAGATCCTCGCGGCCCGATGGCTCCGCCGTATGTGGATGAAGACCCCGAAATGGCCATGATTCTTGAGGGCCTTGAAGCGGCGGAGAATGAAATCCGCGAGGCTGTGGCCGATGCCTACGAGGCAAGTGCGCGGGTCAGTAGCGATCCGACTGAGAGTCTTAATGACATCGATTACACCGAGGCGGAAGAGCCATCGGATTCACCTGAGCTTGCCGCGATGCACGAAGAATACATCCCGTCGAGCGAGGATGATGGCAGCGAAGCCCCCCAAGCACTCGGACGCGCGAAATCGATTCCGTGGTCTGAGTGAGTGGGGTGAGCAGGGCGGATCAAATGAACTCGTTGAGTAGGCCTTCGAGCATTTCTTGGCGGCCGCTGGCAATGATTGGCTCGCCATTGGCAAGCGCATACTGCTCAAGGCTCGCGAGGGTGGTTTTGCCAGCCTCAACTTCAGCACCGACTCCGCTGTCAAAGGTTTGGTAGCGGTCTTTGATGAATTGGTTGAGTCGGCCATCGGCGCGGACTGCAGCTGCCGCCTTGAGGCCGCGGGCAAAGGCATCCATGCCGACCACGTGGGCGTGGACGAGGTCGACGGGTTCCCACGATTCGCGGCGGCGTTTGGCATCGAAGTTGAGACCACCGCTGGTGAAGCCACCCATTTTCATGAGGACGAGCATCGTGTGCGTGGTGAGGTAGAGGTCGGTGGGGAATTGGTCGGTGTCCCAGCCGACATTCGGCGTGCCCATGTTGGCATCGATGCTTCCGAGTGCGCCTGCTTCGAAAGCAACCGTCAGTTCGTGTTCCATCGTGTGGCCAGCGAGGGTTGCGTGGTTTGTCTCGATGTTGAGTTTGAAGTGCTCTAACAGATCATACTCACGGAGGAAGTTGAGGCAGGCCGCTGAGTCTGAATCGTATTGGTGGGTGGTGGGCTCTTGCGGCTTGGGTTCGATGTAGAATTGGCCGGTGAAGCCGATTTCTTTTTTGTAATCGACCGCCATGTGGAGGAA
>CAILVZ010000078.1 GCA_903837825.1 Akkermansiaceae bacterium
CAACCGCTATCAAGCAAGTCCAGGTGAGAGAAAACAGTGGGATCAACGGAGGGCATTGTATGCATCTCAGGCGAAAAAGGGGATAAGCGTGAAGGATGCCTTGGGCTATGTGAGGCATCCAGGCTGGAAATGGAACGCTGACGGGTGATGTGGGTCGGTGCGTCTTTGTTGAGGTGGCAAATTGGCCAGCCATCATCGGTGATGCATCAGCCACCCAAATTCTTTGAGTGTTGCTTCAATTTGGAATCATCAAATGTTCAATTACAAATATCATGCGGGCTCACTCGTCATCCGTTTCGTGGGGGTGGTGGTCGCTGCGGGTATGTTGCCAGTTGGTGCTGAGCTCGCCAACCGGTGGTCGTTCAATGATGCCGCGGGTGCGGCCTCTGCAGGCACGGTCATGACCGATAGTGTGGGTTCAGCCGTCGCGACGGTGCGAGGCAATGGATCCACTTTTACAGGGACGGGCTTGACGATTACGGGTTCGACAACGGGCAACCGATCTTTGGGTTTCATCTCTGGGTACGTGGATCTTCCGAATGGGATTATCTCATCGAAGACGAATTTATCGGTAGAAATCTGGGCCACGCCAGTTTCGGCAAAGAAGTGGCAGCGCTTGTTTGATTTTGGAAGGACGACGAGTGCCACTGGATTTGGCACAGGGTCAGTGGCGGGTGAGATCAACGATGTTTCGAAGGTGACCCCAGGCACAACCACTGGGTCGGATGAACTCTTTTTGTCGCTGTGCACGGATACGAGCACACTGGCCGCACAGGTCATGGAGGCAAGGCTCAATGGTGGTGGCGTCGTGACTGGCTCATCCGCATTGGCGACGACCGCGGGGACGCAGTACCATTACGTATTCACGTTTGAGGATGGAGTAGGCACCTATGGTTCCAGTGGGGGGAGAATGAGTTGGTACCGAAACGGGGCCCTAGTGAGTATGGGAGATGTGGCGTTTCACTTAGCGGCGATGGAAGATGTGAACAACTGGTTAGGTCGTTCGCAATGGACTGATGATAACATGGCGAACGTCACTTACAATGAGTGCCGTATTTACGATCACGCATTGAGTGTCGCAGAGATCAGTGCGGATTTTGCCGCAGGCCCAACGATTATTACATCACCAGCACCAGTTGCGACCACGCCTACGCCGGATCATGTATGGAACTTCACCGAACAGGCGTCTTCGTCGGTGTCCAGTGGGAAAACCTTTGTGGATGCGAAGGGTGGCATCGTGATGACGCTGCGAGGCAATGGAGGTTCTTTGTCGGGAGGGGCAGTGGTGTTGCCTGGGAGTACAAATGGGAACCAAAGTGCAGGAGGGATATCGGCTTACTTGGATTTGCCGAATGGCATTGTCTCCGCTCAATCGGCGATCAGCTTCGAGGCATGGGCCACCCCATTGTCGTCTAAGAATTGGCAGCGTCTTTTTGAGTTTGGTCGCTGCAATATCACGGTGGGCGTGGGAGCTGCAACTGGCGAGATCATCGATACGACCAGCGTGCCGGGCGCTTCGACGGGGTATGATAATTTGGGGCTAACCCTGAACAATGCGAATAACCTGAATAGCCAACAACTGGAGGGGCAATTTGGCGGTGGTGCGGCTAATTTTACTTTCTCTACCGCTGCGACCACGGCTGGCACGCAGTATCACTATGTGTTCATCATCGAAAATGGCGTTGGGACCTTTGGTGCAACTGGGTGTCAGGCACGGTGGTATCGGAACGGTATGTTGCAGAATTCGAATGATTTCCCGTTTCGATCGACTGCCATGGCCGATGTGAACAATTGGATCGGTCGTTCGCTTTACACGGGAGATTCCAATTCGAATCTCTCTCTCAACGAGTTGAGGATTTACCGCCGTGCGATCACGGCGGGGGAGGTGCAGGCCAGTTATTCAGCCGGTCCAGACTTATCCGTTGGGCCGCCTGAAGCGCTTCCAGAGGTGCCCATCCCAGAAAATCGATGGAATTTTAGTTCGACTGCAGGGTCCGTGAACAATGGTAAATCATTCACCGATGTAGGCACAGGTGAGGTCGTTACGGTTCGGGGCAATGGCGCGACTTCCACTGGGACGAGTTTGGTTCTGCCTGGTACCACTTCGGGCAATTCGGCAGCCGCGAGCATCTCTGCCTACCTTGACTTACCGAATGGTTTTGTTTCTGCGCGGCCAAGTGCAACCTATGAAATTTGGCTAACTCCTTCTAGCAATAAGACTTGGCAGCGGATCTTCGACTTTGGTCGCTGCAATGTCACATTGAATAGTGCAAATGCGGGGGAAGTGATCGATGGAGCGACCGCTCCGGGTGGCACGTCGAGCTATGATGGAATCATGTTGTCGCTTAATAACAACGACATCCTTGGAAGTCACCGCTTGGAAGGTAAATCTGGCGGTGCCCTTTCGGCTCAGGTTGATACGGACTTGAGTGGTACCACGGCCATTGGTACTGAATATCACTATGCCATGGTTGTCGATGATGGAGTGGGGTCCAGTGGATCCGCGGGCTGCCAAGTTAGGTGGTACCGAAATGGTGGCCTGCAGGGGAGTATGGATCTCGCGTACCATCTGAACGCGATCGCTGATGTGAACAATTGGATTGGTCGGAGCAATTGGTCTGCTGATACAAACTCCAACATGGTGATCAACGAATTGCGCGTCCATCGGCGTGCGCTCGCGCCAAAAGAATTGCTCGCTTCAGTGGCTGCTGGCCCGAATGCCACGTTCGCCCCACCTGTTGCATTGAATGATGCAGTGACGATTCATTCCGGTCAGAAGGTGGTTGCCGATGTCCTCGCGAACGACACGGGATCGCCGATTCCGTCGAGCCTGCAAATCGTGCAGGCCCCTGCAGCTGGCAGTGCTACCGTCGTGGGTGGGAAGATCCTTTATTCACACAGTGGAGGCAGCGGATCGCCCGTGACGATGAAGTATCGGATTTCTAACATCAGCGGATCCACCGCCGATGGCAATCTCACCATCAATTTTACGACATCTCTCCGGATCACCAACCCCAGTCTTGCGATGCCCGCCGAGCCACCCGCCAATGCGTGGCAGCTGGAGAATGCCCTCCCTGGGCTAACCTTTGCCGAGCCTCTGTGCATGACCTCACCGCCTGGCGATACCAAGCGGCTCTTCGTGGGTGAGCGCATGGCGAAGATCAAGCATGTCCCAGACGTTACCGCCGCATCGCCGACTCAGAATGTCTTCTTGGATTTACAAACGGCCATTGTAGGGCGGACACCCATTGAGACCATTGAGGGCGGTGGCAACAACGAACATGGATTGCTTGGGCTTGCGTTCCATCCCAACTATTCCACGAATGGATACTTCTATGTGGCGTACACGGTGCGCATCAGCGGCGGGTCGTACTACCAGCGCATTTCTCGATTCAAAGTGAGCAGCAGTGATCTCAATGTCGCCAATCCCACCTCCGAGTTGGTTCTGCTTCAGCAGCTCGATGAAGGAGCGAATCATGACGGGGGAGATTTGCATTTCGGGCTCGATGGCTACCTCTACTATGGCGCGGGGGATGAGGAGAATCCCAACGATTTCCGGCTTAACAGTCAAAAGATCAACAAGGATTTCTTTACAGGCATCTTCCGCATCGATGTCGATAAACGTGCGGGCAATCTTGAGCCAAATCCTCACGCATCCATTCCGACCGACAATGGGAAGGCGCGCTTCTCTGTGCCGATCGACAATCCATTCGTTTCCACCAGTCTGGGTGGCACTTGGGATGGCACCTACAATGGCGCTACGGTAACTCCACTGAACACCGTGCGCTCGGAATTCTGGGCCACGGGATTGCGCCACACGTGGAGGTTCTCATTTGATTCGCTCACGGGTGAGCTTTGGGGCGGGGATGTTGGGCAAGACACCTACGAGGAAGTGAACAAAATCGTCAAGGGGGGGAACTATGGGTGGGTCTTCCGCGAAGGCGCTCACGACTTTGGAGGGGCCGCTAATGCTGGTTGGCCTACCAAGCCGAGTCCCTTCGTCTCGATCGATCCCATCCACGAATACATGCACACTGGCATTGCGGGTGGAGATGCTCAATTCAAGGGGAATTCCGTCGTTGGCGGCTATGTGTATCGGGGCACCCGTTTCCCATCCTTGGTGGGGAGTTATATTTTTAGCGACTCGGTGTCGGGCCATGTTTGGCAAATGAATACCACCACCGGTGAAACAGTCCGAATTTCGGGGTTGCCAGGAGCCTATGGGGTATTCTCCGCGCAAGGGGTCGATCCCTCCAATCAAGACCTGTTGTTTGCAGCTTATCTAACAGGGAAGATCATGCGGCTTTCCAGTGGCAGTGCGGTGACCAATGGATTTCCCACGACCTTGAGTGCTACAGGGTTGTTCGCGGATTTGTCAGACCTTTCTCCCGCACCTGGTTTGATTCCGTATCAACCGAATCTAACATTCTGGAGCGACTATGCGGTGAAACGTCGCTGGTTTACCATTCCCGATGCCACTCGCCAGATCACTTGGAGCAAGGACGGAAAATGGACTTATCCTACGGGGATGGTATGGGTTAAACATTTTGACATGGAGCTCAGTCGTGGCAATCCCGCTACCAAGAAGCGGCTCGAGACGCGGGTCATGGTAAAAACGGAGACTGGAAGCTATGGCGTGAGCTATCGCTGGAATGACGCGCAGACTGACGCTACGCTGGTCGATGATGGTGGGGCGCAGTTTGACATCGCCATCGATGATCATGGCACGCCGCACACGCAGCGCTGGCAGATTCCTGGGCGCTCGAGTTGCCTAACCTGTCACACGCCCCAGGCTGGGCACGCTTTATCGTTTAACACCCGGCAGCTCAATCGCGATGACACGATCCAGGATCAAAGCGGCAACCAACTCACGCTTCTATCCGCGAATGGCTTCTTTTCGAATTCCTTGGATCCCATCAGCACCCTTGAACGTCATGTTCGCCCAGATGAGGAGGCGTATCCGTTAGAATTGCGGGCCCGCTCGTATTTCGCGGTCAATTGTGCCTATTGCCATCAATCTGGTGGAAGTGTGGCGGGCTTCTGGGATGGTCGCGCGCACCTCAAGCTCCAAGAAACTGGGCTCATCCATGGCGTTGCCGAGAACAATGGCGGTAGCACAACGAATCAATACATCGTCCCTGGCGACACCTCGCACAGCATCGTCCTCAATCGCATGGCGGCTACCAACGGGTTTGGGCGCATGCCTCCGCTTGCTACGAACGAGATCGACACTGCTGGAGTCGAACTGGTCACTCGCTGGATCAATGGTGAGTTGCTCGATCATCCGCTCTACGAGCAGTGGCGCGATGGCTTCTTCGCAGCGTCAGATGCCATGGGCGGCAAGGAGATCGACGCCGATGGCGATGGGATGAGCAATTACCAAGAGTTTTTGCTCGGCAGTTCCCCTGTGTCGGGGAGTGGGTCTTGGCAGGCCGCGGTGGTCAATGGGTCGCTCCAGTTTCTTCGGAAATCCCATCGTTACTACTCGATCCAAACCAGTGAGGATCTCAAGCAATGGGTGTCATGGCCCGTGCCTGAAATTGAGAACACGTACCAAGCCTCGGAT
Source organism: Akkermansiaceae bacterium (assembly GCA_903837825.1). Classification (GTDB taxonomy): domain Bacteria; phylum Verrucomicrobiota; class Verrucomicrobiia; order Verrucomicrobiales; family Akkermansiaceae; genus Luteolibacter. The sequence goes on from CAILVZ010000078.1 coordinate 5,567, forward strand.
GAGCAGATCCAGATCCCAATTCCCGCCAGTCCGAGCGGGAAACAATTCTTTCGGTTCCAAGTCGCCGAACCGTGAGGCGGGGGGGGGCGATTGTCCAAAGGAGGTGGGTAATCAGGCGGCATCGGTCCATGCGGCGATTTGGTGGGATAATTTTAGCGTAAGTTGCTTGTTGTAAATGATTTAAAATGAATATTTATCCCTAGTCATCCTAAGGATTGTTCGGATTTGTACCACCCATGCCCCCGATTTCATTTCCGCTGAATGTCGGTTTTTTGCAAAAAATAGTCGGAACTTCACTATTCAGGAAATCCGTTTCGGGCTAAGTTTCTTTTAGATCGGGTTGGGTTGTTCTGCTCCGGTCAACCCACAAACCCATCTCTAACAAACGAAAAAACCCATGAATAAGCGAATGCTTCTACAATCCACCATTCTAGCTCTCGGGCTGGAAGGGTCACTCCAAGCTGGTAACACTTGGACCGGTACGACTAACCAAGATTGGAATACTGCTGCGAACTGGGGCGGTGCGTTGCCTTCAGCAGCTGCCATTACGATCAACATTGCGACAGGGAACACGCCGGTCATCACGACGGCGGTTGCTCGAACTGGTGGTGATACGCTCATTGGTGATAAAGCCAGTGGTAAACTGGATATTAATAGTGGCGGTAGCCTGTCCACTTCAAGCAAGTGGATTTTCGTAGGCACTAACGCAAACGGAAATGGGACCCTTAATGTGAACTCAGGAGGGAGCATGACTTCCGATAGTGACATGCGTGTGGGTCGCGCTGGAGGCGCTAAAGGCAATCTTAAGGTCGACGGTGGCACAGTAAGTGTCTATGGCATTGTGAATGAAAACACATCATCCAACACCTTCGCGTTCTTGAATGGGGCGAATGTGACCACCATCGGGGGTACGGCGCTGACAAAGATGACCATCACGAATCTCAGTGGTAGCGTCAGTTTGCAAGGTGGCGATCAGACCTTTGCTGCTGGCAATCATAACATTGCATCGGGTGGTTCGTTTGATACCTCCGGCCAACTCTACATCGGAAGGGCCCTCACGACGGCTCTGACCGTGGACACCGGAGCAGGGTCCGTGAATGTGGGAAGTTGGTTGCCCGTTGGTATTGGTATTGGGGGCAATGGCACCATCAATCTCAATGGAGGGACCCTGAATGCAACCGACGTTAGCACAACGGCATTCACCACCATTGGTGCAGATAACAACGCAGTGGGTGTGGTCAACCAAAGTGGTGGAACCTGGAACCAAGGCGGCACAGGTATCGTCTTGGGTGAGGGAGGCAGCGGCTCAGGCACCTACAATCTCAATGGCGGTTATCTGAACACCCTGAAGATCTGGAAGGGCACCGGTAGCGGCACCCTCAACCTCAATGGTGGAACCTTGCGCGCCAAAGCGAGTGCGGTGGACTTGATTGGAGCGACGGTCACCACCAATGTGTTGTCGGGCGGGGCGAAAATCGACACGGCCACCTTCAGCGTGACCGCGAACTCGACCCTCACTGGGGTGGGTGGTCTTGAGAAGCTGGGTGATGGCACCCTCTCGCTTACCAAAGCGAATACCTATGCGGGTAACACCACGGTGAGTGGTGGGCAGTTGACGCTCGCAGACAATGCATCGCTCAAGTTTGTGGTCGGTGCTGTTGGCGTGAGCAACAAGATTACTGGAAATGGTACCCTTCAGCTTGATGGGGATTTCGTCATCGATCTGGCGGGCGCGAGTAGCACCGTCGGAGATTCTTGGACGCTTGTAGACGCGAGTACCCTCAACGAGACCTACGGTTCGACCTTCTCGATCCCAGGCTGGTTCCAGCCTTCGACGGGGGTTTGGCAGTCCTCCACTCAGCCATACACCTTCACCCAAGCGACGGGTGTGTTGACGGTCGTCAATGCCGACTCCGATGCGGATGGGCTCGTGGATGCATGGGAAATCGCCAACTTCGGCAATCTCACTCCGACCTCCACGGATGACCCCGATGGTGACGGATTCAATAACCTCGCCGAGGCGACTGCTACGACCAATCCAAATAGCGCAACCTTTACGCCGAACGACACCGATGGCGATGGCTTGGCAGACGCATGGGAAAGGACCTATTTCGGTAGTCTTACTCCGACTGCATCTGATGACGTCGATGGTGACTTCGACTCGAACTTGATCGAGCAAGCCAATGGTAAGAGCCCCTTGCTTGCCTCAGAGTTCAGCGATGCGGACTCCGACGGCATGAATGATGGTTGGGAGACCGTTTATTTCGGCAGTATCTCTGCAAAAAATGGTTCTGCCGATACGGACGGTGATAACTACACCGACCTTCAAGAATTCCAACAAGGCACTAACCCGACCAATGCCGCGTTCTCGCCGTCATTTGTCAAACTGGCTCACCGTTGGAGCTTCAATGGGAACCTGACTGACACGGTCGGAGGCAGCAATGCAACGATTCAAAATGGCACGACCGATGGAAGTTTGGTTGCCACCGTGGGTGCCTCTGCGGTTACCCTAACGGGTGGTGCCAAGGCAAACGCGCAGTGGGTCAAGCTCGGAAGCAATTTGCTTCCCGACCGCAACACCCCGTGTGCGATCGAGTTGTGGGCCACTCGCGACGCTGTTCAGAACTGGGCGCGGATCTTTGATTTCCACTCCGGAACAACTGAAACCTTGTTGATGTCATGGAACACTGCCACCACGGCGGCAACGGATCGCGTCCAGTGGGTGGATGCAGTCACCGGCACTTCAAACAACACCAACGCTTACTCCTCAAGCGTCAAGTATCACATCTTGATGACCATCGAGCCAGCGGTCGCGCGTGATAGTTCGGTGGTCACTTGGTACTCGGCACCCGCCTATGATGGAACGACCAACTTGGAGCTGGGCGCTTCCCGTGGATCGTTCACGGTCGCTAACAGCCTTGCGTTCATGAATGACACCATCGATGCTCTGGGTTATTCTCCTTGGCCAGATAACACCGCAAGTGCCACTTACGACGAGGTTCGCCTCTGGGATGGTGTCATCCCGCAGTGGTCTCGTGAAGCCCTTCACAAGCAAGGCCCTGATAATGCGGCGATCGCCGACTCAGACAGCGATGGCATGCCTGATGCCTACGAGGTCAGTGTCTTTGGCGATCTCTCGAAGACCGCTTCCGCCGACGCCGACAACGACGGCAGCACGAACATCCAAGAGATGGCCGCAGGAAGTATCCCTACCGATCGGTTCTCCAGTCCGGGCGATTCCGATGCAGACGGCTTACCCGATGCGTGGGAGATTACCTACTTCGGTAACTTGAGCGAGACCGGTGGCGGAGATCCAGACGGTGATCTTGCAGACAACAGTGCGGAGCGGATTGCAGGAAGCAACCCTGCACTCTACACCTCATTCCCTGATAGTGATAGCGACGGAATGTCGGATCCATGGGAAGAATCGCATTTCGGCGACCTCTCGGATGATGGCACTTCGGATAGCGATGGTGACGGATTCAACTCTCGCGCAGAGTTTGTCGCCAAGGGCGATCCGACGAACCCTCTCTCTCCTGGTGCCGTGGACGGCGATGGTGACAACGATGGGCTCCCCGACCGATGGGAGGTGGAGAATTTCACGCTGACCTCACTTGCTGATGTGAGTGCCTCGGCGGATGCTGATCAAGATGGTGCCACCAACCTCCAAGAGTATCAGGCGACTTCCAATCCGAACAGCAGTCAGTCCACCCCTACGGACATCAATGGCGACGGCGTGCAAGACCATGTTTCCTTCATCGGAATGGATGCGTTGGGCTCGGGCATCGTCGATGCGGATGGTCAGGCCACCCCGCTCACCAGGCGCTTGACGAATTCCGGAACTGCGATCGCAACACAAGATCCAGGACTTAACCTCGACACCGCTGCAGGGACCCTAACAATGACGTCGGACACTGCTGACATCAACGGACAAGGTGGAATGAGTGGCTTGGAGGCCTTGGGCATCTCGCTTTCCTCGCTTGGATTCACTGGCACCGAGGATCTTCGAGTTCGTGCACATTTTGTGAATCTTCCAACGCTTGGTGGATTTGATCAGATCGGAGCCTACGTGGGAACGAGCACCAGCCAAATCACCCGGACTGCAACGATCGGCAACACCTATAAAGCTCTGGGCGTGAATACCAATGGGAACAATGATGCGAATGCATCATGGGGTGCAGAGAATTCCGCAGGACGGTCTGGACAAGGCCTGACGGTGATTATCCAGCGGATTGGTGGTGTGTGGTCGACAACCTGCAATGGGGTGACATCCACACCTACCGCACAGCCGACCTTCCTCGATGGGCTCTCCACCCTTGATGCCGGTGTCTTCGTCCTCGATGGTGGCAACACTCCAGTGGCTCATAAAACGGCCACTCTCGAAAGTCTCACCGTGGTCAGCTTCGGCAACGTCGATTCCGACCATGACGGCCTCTTGGATACCTGGGAGCTCACCAACTTCTCGAACCTCAACCAGACTGGAACGGGCGATCCTGATTCCGATGGTTTCACCAACGAGCAAGAGGAAACCTACGTGACCAATCCGAACAGCGCTGCGGATTCACCCGACAACGACCATGACGGCTTGCTTGACCAGTGGGAAACCGCGAAGTTCGCAAGTCTCAGCCAGACAGCCGCAGGCGATCCTGACGCAGACGGATACACGAACCTCCAGGAGCAATCCGCGAGTTCCGATCCTGCCTCGGCGAACTCCACGCCAGTGGTTGCCTACTATCGCTTCGAAGAAGGCACCGCAGACACCGATGTTCCCGTGAACTATGTGAATGCGATCGTTGATTCCGCGGGTGGTGATGACAATCTGAATCACTACGGTGGCACCAGCAGCGTCTTGTACTACAGAGCACAAGCTCCTTCGGTGAAGGTTCCAAAGTCAGGCGCAACCAATGGGATGTGCACTGAGTTCGATGGAAACGACGACCTCTACACTGGCATCCTAGGCCCTCTGGTCAAAGGCGCGTTCGGTAGCTTCACGGTGGAGTCCTATGTTAACTTCACCAACCTGACTGGGGTGCAAACCTTCGTGGGTCGTGACGCTGACCTGTTCTATCTGGAGAAGGCAAACGACAACCACTTCCGCGTGCAATTGAAGAATGCAAGTGGTGCAGTGGTTAGCGTTGAGGGCACCGCATCTGCGGAGTTGGGCAAATGGTACCATGTCGCTGCAGTCGGTGACATCTCCACGAACACGCTGACCCTCTATGTCAATGGGCAGAGCGTGGGATCCAGCACGGGTTACGATGGTCTCAACGATCCTGCAGCGGACTCGATCTGGTTCGTGGGTCGTGGTCAGACTGGCGGTTCCCAGACTGGGAAGTGCAAAGCGAAGATCGATGAAGTTCGCTTCACCGCGCTCGCGCTCGCACCAACCAACTTCCTCGGTGGCGACACCGATGCGGATGGCTTGAGCGACGAGTGGGAAATCAACAGCTTCGGCGACCTTGCTCAGACGGGTTCGGGCGATGCCGACAGCGATGGTTTCACCAACGAGCAGGAGGAAACTGCAGGCACCAATCCTGCCAGCAGCCAAGATCACCCCGTGGTGAGCGATGGCGATAGCATGGATGATGCTTGGGAGATCACCAACTTCGGCGATACCACTCAAACGGACGCCGGTGACTACGATCATGACGGAACCAACAACTTGACGGAATTCCGCCTCGGTCTGAATCCGAACAACGGTGCTTCGACCTTCGCGGTCACCCGCAGTGCATCGGGTCAACTTGAATGGGCAAGCGCCCCAGGAGTGACCTTCAGTGTCGAGCGCAGCACGACATTGGGCAACGACTGGACCAAGATCGCGACCGTTCCTGCAGCCGCAAGCCCAGCGACGACCACAACCTTCAGTGACGGTTCCGCACCGGCTGGAAAAGGATTCTATCGGATCCTTCTCGAGCCTTGAGAACCGATGTTGATTGAATGATTCCGAACGGCGGGCCTCAAAAGGGTCCGCCGTTTTGGTTTGGATGAAATGGCCATGGATGAAATCCTGCGAGATGAGATGCATGCTCTTCACCGGAGTTCTTTAGATTATGAAAATCGTTGAACATTTGAATTGGCGACCCTTGATCGCATGGGTGCTGTTATCTGGATCGGCAAGTGCGGGGGTGATCGACTCGCTTGCGTTTGGGAACGCGGACTCGGAGCGGAACCATCGGCTTGAGTCCAAGCTATCCGATTGTGTGGTGGGTGGGCTTGAGGTGCCAGCGCGGAGGCTGTTACCAGGAGTGGTCCCCGCATGGCAGGGTGGCACGCTGAAGTTTGTGATTCGTGTGGATGAGGTGGGTCAGAACTATTTCACTCTAAAGCTTTGGGGTGGGGACGTGAGCCAAAACCAGATGACGCTGCATTTGGATGGCAAGCAGGTTGGTTATCGGCATCTTGGCGACATCGAAGCGTTAGACATCGGAACGGATGCACCCGCGTGTTCTGGGCGGTTTTACTACCGTACCTGCCCGCTACCGCTCGGGTTGACTCAAGGCAAGCATGAGGTCGAGTGCGAGCTTCGCGCGAGTGGCCCGCTCTGGGCGTATGGCTCGAGTTTCGAGCAGTATCAAAAACTCATGACTGAGGCGAGCCGTGGCATCTATCAGGTTTACACCCACACGGATGGTTTTTTCATGCCTTCGGCAGATGAGAAACAAGGGAGGTTTGAGGAAAATTTGCGGGTGAGGAATGATCCGGGTCCCGAGGTGATCGATGCGGCGATGGCCCGTGTGAATGGCGAGATTGATTCGTTGTTGAAGGATGTGAGTCGTCCATGCACTCAGATGCATGCGCTTTTCCTTGCGCGTGCGTTCCATGTGAAATGGACCCACGCGGCTGGGAATCCGAAGGTGGTGAGCAAGGTCCTTTCGACCTTAGATGCACTCTACCAACGCTATGAGAAGGACCATACGATCGCACAAGCTGAGGGATCCACCTACAATCCGGATTGGTTCGGCTTGGGGCCATGTGGTCACATGATTGATCTGCTTCGCAATGAACTTGAGCCGCGTCTTGACGAGCCGGTTGATCACCAGCGTGGAGGGATGGCGAAGCGACGACAGGGATTCCTTGAGATGTTGCTGGCATGTCGCGATTGGCATCGTGAGCACCGGAGGCAGTACACCAACCAGTCGATGATCAATGACCTTTATGGCATCTATCTCGCAAACCGAGGAATCGCAGTGCTGGATGCATCCTCCGCGTTGCCGGAAAAGAAGGTACGGCGGTACTTGTACGAGTCAGTTGGGTTGGAGCCATGGCTTGGCAGTGAAAAGAATGGTGAGGTCACCAAGCCGCTGGGTGATGCATTCTATCAGCTAACAGCAAAGGGCTTGACGCGTGAGTTGGGGTTCGTGGGCAACTATGGCGAGGGGCTCGACTGGGTGACGCAGATTTACGATGCAACCCGTCCAAGGCCTGAAAAGGCTGGGGATCCAGCGATCCGAGACCAGTTGGTGAAGATCGCCCGCGCCCGTGCACCCTTTCGCTATCCGTCGCAGGACGAGCAAGGGTGCCGAGCGATGGTTCAGGAGACGACGGTGGGTTGGCGTGATACGCATTTTCCTGGTGATGTCACCTACGACCAGCGGCCATCGTGGGATGGTTCGCCGTTTGAGGCCGCCGCTGTGACGATGGACTCGCACCTCGTCGGTTATGCCCAACAGATGCTCGCGGATCATCAGTTTTTTCAATGTGTCGCCAAGATCGTCGACACATCGGGATTTCGCACCACCTTTGCTCTCATGGGTGTTCCGGATCGGTATGAAGCGATCAAGGCTGCGCTTCCATCGGGGTACCGGCTTCCGATGTCATGGAATCAGGCGGATTTCGTATTCTCAGATGAGGATGACGGGGTGGTCGCGGTGAAGCATGGGAGAGAAATCCTATATGCGTCGTTGTATTGGCGGGCGCGGCATGCGGTGAATTTCTTGAGTCGCGTGCATTTCATCACGCCGGAGTTTGATCGCATCGCCACCGTCAAGGTTGGCACCCAGTTCACTCCATCGGGTTTTGAGTACACTCGGCCAGATTGGACTGACTTTGGATTTGCCAAGGGAGGGCACCGGTACCCTAGCGAATTCATCTCTGCACATGCGGGTGAGAAGTTGCCCATCGCGAGAGTGCCAGATGGTCTTCTTTTTCGCCCTGGGGAGGAAAGCTTGTATGCGGGTCGAGGCGACCTCTATCAACTGCAATATGGCTCGTACTGGATTACAATGAACATGAGCTCCGAGAAATCATTCGAGATGACAATTCCGAGTGTCGAAGGAACGCTCCGCAATCTTGAGAATGGTGAGGTCGTGCAATCTGGAAGCATCGTGACGATCCGCCCGCATCAGACATGGGTGCTTCATTTCGAATCGGTGCCACTTACCAAATTAAATGATTAGGGTCATTTAATAAAAATTGTTAGATTCTAACAGGTTTTATTTTGAGTCAAACATGAGCGACCCAGTGGCTTCTCATGATCGATTGCGCAGGCGTGCGCCTTAGGCAAAAGAAGCGGCGCACGCAGAAAACCCGCGCCGCTGATGATTCTTATCGCGGGACGGTAGAGCCATCGGCCGGAGGGGGAGTCGGTTCGGGGGCGGGGGGAGGACTTGGCTGGATGGTGGATTGAGGGATGAATTCCTTCGGGGGTTCGGCAGGCTTCGTCGCATCATGCACGGCTTTTCGCGTGGCTTCGGCGGCTTGCTCAACCTTTTCCTTGGTGCCTTCCGTCACGGCTTTGGTTTGTTCCTTGGCTTTGTGTCCAAGTTCTTTTGCTTCTTCGCTGACCTTTTCGGCGCCAGTGTGCATTTTTTCTTTCACGGTCTTTTTGTCATTGCAGGCCGAGAATATGAGCGGAGTGATGAGGGGGATGATCCAAAGTTTAGTTTTCATCGGTTATTGGGGGGTGATGGCACATGCCATCTAGAATGTCGCCTAGATTGAGACGATGTCAACAGGATGAAAGTGAAACGATGTGCCAAGCCCCAGCCGCCCGTGAGGCGGTGGGTTTGGGTGTGGGGAAGTAGCGCCGTCCGTTCAGTCAGCGCTTGGCTGGCGAGCGGTTGCCTTCAGGCGGAGTGCATTGAGGGCGATGAAGCCCGTTGCATCGTCCTGATTGTAAGCCTCTTCCTGGCCACCTTCCATGGTGGCGACGGCTTCTGAATACATGCTGAAGGGTGAGCGGCGCCCGGCCTGCATTACGTTGCCCTTGTAGAGCTTGAGGCGGACCTCGCCGGTGACAGTTTTTTGGGTTTCGGTCACGAGCGCTTGGATGGCCACGCGCTCTGGGGCAAACCAAAATCCATTGTAGACGAGTTGTGCGTATTTGGGGATCAGGCTGTCACGGATGTGCATCGACTCGCGATCCACGACCAGCGTTTCAAGGTCGCGATGAGCTGCGAGGAGGATCGTGCCACCGGGGGTTTCGTAGATGCCACGTGATTTCATGCCGACGAAGCGGTTTTCGACAATATCGACGCGGCCGATTCCGTTGCGGCCACCGAGGAGGTTGAGAACGCGCATCACGCCATAGGGTGTTAGAAGCGTGTAGCCATCTTGTTGGCCATTCGCCTTTACATCGCCGAGTTCGGTGAGGATGGCATCGATGTTCTGATGCATGAGTCCGATGGCATTGCCTTTTTCGAAAAGGATTTGGACATACTCGGCTTGGTCTGGGGCATCTTCTGGCGAGACCGATAAGACGTACATGTCGCGGTCTTCCGGGGTGGTGGCATCGTACCAAGGGTCTTCCATGGCACCGGCTTCGAAGGAAATGTGGAGCAAGTTGCGATCCATCGAGTAGGGCTTCTTCATCGATGCCTTGATCGGGATGTTGTTTGCTTCTGCGTAAGCGATCATTTCGGCACGGCCGGGAAACTCCTTGCGGAACTCGGCGTCGCGCCATGGGGCGATGCATTTCACATTGGGGGCGAGAGCGGCGGCGGAGAGTTCGAAGCGGACTTGGTCGTTGCCTTTTCCGGTGGCACCGTGAGCGATCGCGTCTGCGCCTTCTGCGAGGGCGATGTCGATCATGTCCTTGGTGATGCAAGGGCGGGCGATTGATGTTCCAAGGAGGTAGCGGCCTTCATAGATCGCGCCTGCTTGGATCATGGGGAAAATGTAGTTGGCGGCGAAATCCTCCTTGAGGTCGCCAATGTAGCATTTTGACGCGCCGGTCGAGAGCGCCTTGGCCTCAAGGCCGTCGAGTTCGTCGCCTTGGCCGACGTCGGCGCAGTAGGCGATGATTTCCGCGTTGTATTTGGCCTTGAGCCAGAGGAGGAGGACCGAGGTGTCAAGTCCACCGGAGTATGCGACGACAATTTTCATGTGGCCGTGAGGCAATCATGAAGTGGCCTTGAGGTAAAAGCCGAAATGCGTGAATCCGTGAATTTTACCCCAAGCACCTGCGCTGGGTTGGTATCGGGTTCCTCAGGACTGTCGGGACGCTGTGGAAGCTCGTGGGCAATCGAGTCAGCCAAAAACAGTTGGGGTTCAAATTTCCCGCAATGGGCACATTTTTTGCTGGTGCATCGGTGGGAGCGTCGGTCTGTCGATACAGGTTTTCACTGAAGTACCGTGAACGTTCAAAACCTGCTCACCCTTGTGGCCTCTGTCGCACTGGTCGCCTGCGCCTCGGCTGAGATTACGATCGACTGGGTTTTTGTCGGCAATGCGAACAACGCCGTTGACCCCATCGGGATGAACGATGAGATCACCCGATATGGCTCGGTGGTTCATGATTATCGGATCGGTAAATACGAGGTGACTAACGCTCAATGCGGCGAGTTTCTTAATGCCAAGGGTCAGACGAACACCAACGGTATATATGACTCGGGCATGTCGAACCTGGGTATCATACAATCAGGGAGCGATGGTAGCTACAGTTTCACGGTAGACAGTGCATTGGCGAATCGCCCAGTGGCTTTTGTCTCGTGGTTTGATGCGGCCCGCTTTTCCAACTGGATGAGCAACGGCAATGGAAGTGGCGACATGGAAGATGGCGCTTACACGCTCAATGGCGCAACAAGCGGGATCGTCACCAAGAATGTGGGGGCCAGTGTTTACCTCCCAAGTGAGAACGAGTGGTATAAGGCAGCATATTATAATCCAGCGAATGCATCCTACTCGCTGTATCCAAATGGCAAGAACACGATTACCACGTTAGATGCAAATTATAGCAGTTCAGTTGGCTAATCTACCAACGTCGGCAGCTACGGCAGTGATGCAAGTCCTTACGGTACCTTTGACCAAGGAGGTAATCTCTGGGAAGTGAATGATGCGGTGATAGAAGGTTGGGCGCGCGGGCTTCGCGGTGTTGCTTGGGACAACGGTGCGGACGGCTTCTTTCTCTCTACAATCCGCTACGGCAGCTACGACCTAACGCGCGGAAACCAATTTTTTGGCTTCCGCGTCGTCAGTGTTCCTGAGCCCATGCCGGTGGTCCTGACGATGGTCGCAAGGGGCATACTGCTGATCCGCCGGAAGCGGTGATCTCTCCTCTTCACACTCTGGCAAACGCATTGGCGGGTCTTCGGATCCGCCTTTGTTGTTTTGTTTCAGCGGCGTTTGCGGTGAAGCTTAGCGAAGGAGACTGGAGAGAAACCACATTGGCTAGTGAAGTGGTATGCCTGTGCCAAGTGGGTCCAAGGACGCGCGGGATACTTCCCGACGAGCCAGCGCTTCCGTCTTAGCCAAGGGGCCCTCCAACCACGTCATGGACGTGTTGGAGACCTTGGTGAAGGCGAGCGACGCCTGCAAATGACGATCCGACGTCGCCCGATTGGATCATTTGATCTCGTCTTCCTCGTCCACATTGTGGGTGAGGATGAATTGGAGATCGTCGAGACCGAGGTTGGATGCGAAGCCTTCATCGCCCAAGACATTGGTGACCAGCTGGGTCTTCTGGTGTTGGAGGATGCGGATTTTCTCTTCCACCGTGTCACGAGTGAGAAGGCGGTAGGCGATGACCTTGTTCTTCTGTCCGATCCGGTGGGTTCGGTCGATAGCTTGGTTTTCGACGGCGGGGTTCCACCATGGATCGTAGAGGATCACGTAGGATGCCGAAGTCAGGTTGAGCCCGGCGCCACCCGCCTTGAGTGAAAGCATGAATACGGATGGGTCCTTCGTCGTTTGGAAGCGCTCGATCTCACCCTTCCGGTCCTTGGTTTGGCCGGTGAGGTAGTTGTAGGGACGGTTTTCCAGTTCGAGACGCGCCTTGATCAGGTCGAGCATCGAGACGAATTGCGAGAACACCAGAACCTTGTGGCCTTCTTCGTAGAGTTGGTCTAACAGGTAGAACAACGACTCCATTTTCGCCGACTCTTCCTTGAGGTATTTCGGGTCGATGAGGCCTGGGTGGCAGCAGATTTGGCGAAGGCGCATGAGGCCTTGGAGGATCGCGAACGAATTCTTTTTGACCGCCTCGTCCGAGTCGAGTCCGAGCAGTGCCTTCTGGATGCGCTTGAGCTCTGCCTTGTAGAGTTCGGTTTGCACTCCTTCCATTTTCGCGTAGACCTCTTCTTCCGTCCGGGGTGGGAGGTCTTGGGCGACTTGGAGTTTCGTGCGGCGGATGAGGAACGGGCGAAGGCGGGAAGCCAAGCGGGTCTGGCTGAGTGGGTCCTTGCGCTTGTCGAAGCGTTTCTTGAAATACGCACGGCTACCGAGGACGCCGGGCATCGCGAAGGCCATGAGTGACCACATGTCGAGCAGGCGGTTCTCGATGGGAGTTCCGGTGAGGACCAAGCGGTTTTGCGAATCGAGCTCGCGAGCGCACTTGGCCGCCTTCGAGTCTGGGTTCTTGATTTGTTGTCCTTCGTCGAGAATGGTGGTGAGCCACTTCACTCCGTTGAGTTCCTCGCCGCAGACGCGAAGTTGCGCGTAGTTGAGGACGAGAATGTCGATATTGTTTTGGATGTTGTCGACATCGATGTCTCCGCGGTTCTTGAGGATCTTCACCTTCAGGTTTGGCGCGAATTTGCCGGCTTCGCTGTACCAGACGTCGAGTACCGATTTGGGGCAGACGACCAAGGCAGGTTTTTTCATCCCGCCGGTCTTTGCGTGTTCTTCGAAGAGCCAGAGCAGGTAGGTGAGCGACTGGATGGTTTTTCCAAGGCCCATGTCATCGGCAAGGATGCCGCCGAAGTTGTTCACTGCCAGGTAAGCAAGGAATTTGAACCCGTCGATCTGATAGGGGCGGAGCGTGGCATTGAGGGTTGCGGGGACTTCTGGGTTGATTTCCAGTTGGATGTCTCCGGCGCGATTTTTGATGCGCTCCCATGCCTTCGGGTCGAAAACTTCCGCGGCCTTGGGGTCGGCGAGTTGCAGTGCGTGCATCCGGTGCGTCTCGCCAGAGAGATCGAATGGATCTAGGCCGAGACGGGTGACTGCCTCGCGTTGGTCTGCGTCCAGCTTGATTTCGAGGCGCATCCATGTGCCGTCTTCCATGCGGACGTAACCACCGCGTGCGGCGACCAGTTGGCGGATTTGGGCTTTCGACAAGTTTGCACCTTGGACATCGATCACGATGCGGAGGTCGAACCAGTCGATGTCTTGGCCGACGACTTCGAAGCGAACGGCGGCGGTGACTGGGTCGGCGAGGATCGACTTCAGGCGGAGGTCGATGTCTAGCTCGATGTTCTCGGGCATCGCCTTGATCCATTCCGCGAATTTCTCTGGGAATTGTTTGGTGATGCGGGATTTGAACGAGAGGAGCTTCTCATCGTAGCTGAGTCCCATCTCATCGAGGATGGCGGGGACTGGATAGAGGTCTTCGCGGGCGAAGCGAAGCAGTTGCTTGCCTTTGACGGGTTGTTGCTCGGCGAGTTCCCAACCATCTTTGGTGAGGCGCTCGGTGCGGCGGCCCTTCGTCTCGATCGCATTGACATCGATCACAAGGTGCTCGGTTTCGGCGGCGGTTAGACCGGCGATCAGCTTCATTTCGAAGCGGGGCTTGAGCTCCAGATCGACCACGCGTTTCTTGAGCGACTCGGGGAGTGCTGCGCCGATTTTGCGGAGGAACTCCACGCCTTCGAGTGAGTCGATGACCCGCGTTGGGATTTGGTAGCGCGGCATCACTTCGGTTTCCTCGAGCCAGCGCGGTGGGCCAGGGAATACCGTTTCATCGGACTGATAGAACTCCTTGCGGCCGGGAAGCAAGCGCACCGAGTGCGAGACATTTTCGCCAGCGGCGGTGACGAGTTGCAGAGCGAACGTGCTGGTATCGTATGGATTGTCCTCACAGATCCACGAGAGGCGTTCTTCCACGACTTTGAATTCCCGTTCGTCGAGGTTGACAATGTAGCCTTTGAGCGCGGGTTGGCGGAAAACGCGGTTCATGAACCGGCAGGATTCCTCTTGGTCGAAGTCGAGGGTGGTGTCGCCGTATTTCCGATAGAATGCCAAGTAATGCTCCCAGAGCGTTTGGCTGGATGCATCCATGAGGAGTGCTGCCTCGTGGTGGAGGCTCACGTAGGCCTCAATTTCATTTTTCTCGCGAAGCTGGGTCCAGACGTTCGCTTTTTCCTCTTTGATCTCGATGCGTGCTTCGTTGATCGTGGCGACGAGGCGGAATGCCACGTTGAGTGGGGCGTCTTGTGGTGGGCGTTCGTTGACCTTTTCGATGCGCTCATACCAAGACGCCACTTCACGCTCCTGCTCCCAGTCTGCCATTTTTTTCTGAACGTGACCCAGGTCGGTGATCACGCCCATGAATTCGGGGTAGGGAAGTTTCTTCTTATAGAATGCGTAGGCGATGTAGTTCCAAAACTCGAGGATGTCGCCTGGTGGCATCGGCCAGAGTTCGAGTGGCTCGTAGGTCGTGACTTCCCAGCGCGGGGTGATGCGAACCATGTCGTGGTCGTGGAGTTCGCCCTCAATCACGTAACGGCGGTAGCGCTTTTCGATTTTCGTGACGAAGTCCGCTTCCTTGTCGTCAAGTTCGCGGCCGAGTTTTTCCTCGATGATGTCGAGGATCGGTGTGTCGTCGAATTCATTGGGCGACTCTGGCAGGTCTTCGCCCCGATGCATCCGCTCCATCATCGTCGCGTATTGGCAGGCACCGGAGACGATTTCATCCTCGGCGGTGCATGAGCCAAACCAGCGATTTCCTTGGAGGCGCAAGCTGGTGCGGAACGTCCCGCTTTCATCTTCGACGCGTCCTTGAATGAAAAGGTGATTGCCGAAAATTTGGGTCACGGCCCCGTCTTTTTGCAGCATTTCACCCCGTTTTCTGGACTCTTCGGGAAAGCTGTTAAGAAAGTTGAGGGTGGCGCGGTCTGGATTCATTCGGTCGAAAAAGTGCTAAGATTCAGGTGGTTGCGGAGTCGGGTGGCTTCGGTGATAAAAGTCATAAATCCGGGAACCGAGTGTAACGCATGAAACGTTCGGGACGCAATAAAAACCTTCCATGAGTGCTATTTATCCAGTTCGCCAAAGGTTTTTGCCGACCCCATGTGAGCACGTCGATTGCGATTGTCGGTGCACCCCACGTTTTTGCTTTGTCATCGCTGGGGTGGTTCGTCATCATCTCTCCACACAATTCACCCTTACAATACACTCATCATGTCCCGTTCCGTTACCCTTTTCACTGGCCAGTGGGCCGACCTTCCACTCGAAAAACTTGCACCGCTTGCCTACGAAATGGGCTATGACGGCCTTGAGCTTGCATGCTGGGGGGATCACTTCGATGTCGATGCCGCTGCATCCAGCAAGACCTATGTCAAGGAGCGCTGGGAGTTGCTGGCGGATCATGGTCTCACCTGTTATGCGATTTCCAATCACCTCGTGGGGCAAGCCGTTTGCGATCTCATCGATGAGCGTCACAAAGCAATCTTGGCACCCGATGTTTGGGGAAATGGTGATCCAGAAGGGGTCCGCAAGCGTGCGGCAAAGAAGATGATCACGACGGGTAAGGCTGCGCGTGCGTTTTTCAATGCCAAGCCTGGGCGCAAAGGCAAGGATGAGTTTCCCGCAGTGGTGAATGGTTTTACGGGTTCCTCGATCTGGCACTCGATTTACGCGTTCCCGCCAACATCGCAGGAGTATTATGAAAAAGGCTTCAAGGACTTCGCGAAGCGCTGGTTGCCGATCCTTGATGCGTACGATAAGCTCGATGTCAATTTTGCGTTAGAGGTTCATCCAACCGAGATTGCCTTCGACATTGCTTCTGCGCAACGCGCGTTGGCCGCGGTTGGAAATCATAAGCGCTTTGGATTCAACTACGATCCGTCTCACCTCGGTTATCAAGGTGTGGATTACGTGAAGTTCATTCGCGATCTTGGTTCGAGGATTTTCCACGTGCACATGAAGGACGTCTGGTGGAACCAAGGTGATGGCACGGTCGGTGTGTTTGGCGGTCACACGAATTTTGGCGACTCTCGCCGGTTCTGGGATTTCCGCTCGCTGGGCCACGGCGACATCGAGTTCGAAGACATCATCGTTGCACTCAACGATATCGGCTATCGGGGACCACTTTCGGTCGAGTGGGAAGATATCCGGATGGATCGGGTCCACGGCGGAGAAGAGGCCGCGGCCTTTGTTCGCAGTGTTGACTTTCCGACCAGTCAGATCGCCTTCGATGCGGCATTTGACAAGTCGAACCAGTGATGTCGCGGGCTGGCTTCGCCAACTTCGGTGGCGGAGCCAATGCCTACTCGGCTGGAACGTGAGGCTCGAAAGTCATCGCGCGCTCATGCTCATGGGCCTTTGCGGCCTTTTTTGCTAGCTGATAGAAATGGTCTTGTGCTCGGAACGATTTTTGGCCTTTCGTTCTAACAATTTTTTGCGAGCTTCCATCGGGAAGCAATTTGGATGCTTGAGTATTATCCTGGAAGTAGGCATCGAGGATTTTTACGAGTCGGCGTTTGAGTGCGGGTTCCTCGATGGGGATCATGAGCTCGACCCGTTTTTCCAAATTGCGGGTCATCCAGTCTGCCGATGAGATGAACACTTCAGCATTGCCGCCTTGGTGGAAATAAAAGAGCCGGGCGTGTTCGAGGAAGCGGTCGATCACCGAGATCACCTCGATGTTTTTCGAGAATTTCGGGTCACCCGGCTTGAGGCAGCATATGCCCCGGACGTTGAGGCGAATCTCCACACCGGCCTGCGATGCTTTGTAAAGTGCGTTGATGATTTCTGGATCTTGTAAGGAATTGGTCTTGCTGATGATGCGGGCGGGGAGCCCTTGCCTGGCACGTTCTGCTTCGCCAGCGATCAGTTCTAAGAGCAATGGTTTCATCGCCGTGGGGGCGGGGATCAATCGTTGGAACCGCTGGAGTTTGGAGCGGCCGGTGACCGCGTTGAAGAAGAGCGATGCGTCGTTACCGTATTCTCCCTTGCAGGTGAGATACGAGAGGTCGGTATAGAGCTTGGAAGTGGTTTCGTTGTAATTGCCGGTGCCGAGGTGAACATAGCGGCGAAGGTGTCCGGACTCCCGTCGGATGATCAGGCAGATTTTTGCGTGGGTTTTGAGCCCCTTCACGCCGTAAACGATTTGCGCGCCTGCACGCTGGAGTTCATCGGCGCGGTCGAGATTGCGAGCTTCGTCGAAGCGGGCCTTGAGTTCGACGAGAGCGGTGACGTGTTTGCCGTTTTCAGCGGCTTTGATCAAGGCGTCAACGATCCGTGATTTGCGAGCGGTCCGATAGAGTACCTGTTTGATGGCGATCACATCGGGATCCTCGGCGGCTTCCTCGATGAGGCGAAGGACTGGCTCGAATGACTCGTAGGGGTGGAAGAGCAGCACATCGTTAGAGGCGATCGTCTGGAACATTGAAGCACCTGGCGTAATCGCTGGCGAGTTTTGGGCAGGCCAGTCTGGATCCCGGAGGTGCTCAAAATCTGCTAGAAATGCGAGTTCCATGAACGATGCTAGGCCTGGTGGTCCGTCCACACGATACACTTCCTGGGAGGTTGCAGCCGTCACTTGATGGATCACGCGCACAAGATCACGGGGTGCACCGGATTGCAGCTCAAGGCGGACGGTATCTGCAAACCGACGTGCCGTTAGAACATCTTCCATTTCACCGGCTAGGTCGATTGCGTCTTCTTCTTGCACGGCGATGTCGCCGTTGCGGGTGACGCGAAATGCGGTGCTGGCGGTGATCGTCTCGCCGGGGAAAAGCTTGCCTGCGTGCATGCTGACCAATTCTTCAATGAGCATGAAGGCATGCCCCTCCGTGGGTAGGGCGACATGGATGCGGCGGCCGAGGACATCGGGGATCGGGATCAGCGCGTGGCGGATGGTCTGGGCTTCGGGGTCAAACAATCGGCAAGCGACGATGATTTGGAGCGCTGGTACCAAAGGTGGGGGTGATTCTTGATCAATCGCGAGCGGCGTGAGAAGTGGGAAGACCGCATCGTCGAAGGTTGCGGCGACCTGGGCGTATTGTTCGGCAGATAGCTCGGCTGACCGCAGTGGATGGATTCCCGCTCTTTTGAGTGCGGGAACGATGGTGTCATTGAGCAAGTGGTATTGCTCAGTGGTCATTTTGAGAATCCGCTGCCGTAAGGCGGCGAGGTTGCGAATCGGGCTGAGCCCAGATGCATCTGGCGTCTTCCGCCCGCTGCGTCGCAGTAGCATGAGTCCACCGATGCGGACTTGGAAAAACTCATCGAGGTTGGAAGCCGTGATCGCGAGGAACTTAACCCTCTCTAACAGAGGGAGGTCGTCGCGTAGCGCTTCATTCAATACACGCTGGTTGAACTCCAGCCATGAGAGTTCGCGGTTGAGGTAAGGGGTAGGCATGAATGGTGGTTTGGCGTGTGGGGCAGGTCATCAATTGTCTTCGGAGATCGTCACCGAGAGACCGAAGACCTGTTCAAAAAGATCCGCTTTGGCGGCCATGGCGAGGCGTTCGACGGCAGCGTCCGCGAGGCCCGGAAGGCGGATGTGAAGTTTTCCGGGTTCGCGTCGGATCTCGATGTTTGAAACGCGTTGGGCATGGGTGCGTTCGAGAGCGTCTGCGACTCGGAGAATCGCTGCGAGTTTTGACACCCGGATGCGGTCATCGGTCGTGAGTGCGGCGTAGCTTGGGTGATCAAGGCGCGGGCCTGAGTGGCGGTGGTATCGTGCCACGAGAGCGACGATGGTTACATCAAGACGGTCGAGGCCGAAGACCTCCGAGTTGAGAATGATGTATTCCGAATGCTTGTGGTGGGCACGGGGGCTGACATAGGTGCCGACCTCATGAAGGATCGCTGCCACTTGAAGAAGTAGGGCGTCGTGTGGAGGGAGTTGGTGGAGATCCGTGAGTGCGTTAAAAAACTTTGTGCAAAGGTTGCCGACATGTTCGCCATGGCCTGGGTCGGATTGGTAGCGCTCTGCGAGGATTCTTGATGAGCGGAGGACTTCTTCGGCGAATGCGCCAGTGAGCTCTTGAGAAACTAACAGGTCGTGCAGCAGTCCTTGTTCGTATTCGCTGGTGGGAATGTGAACCTCGCGTATTTTAAGTGTTTCAGCAACGGCAAGATTGATTTCCAGCGCCGGGATTAGCGCATCTGCGGTTTGATAATCGAGTTGGAATCGTTTCACCAATTCTGTATCGCTTAGATTTACCGCATCGGTGGTGAATTGTCGGAAGCGCTTGATCGAGCACACTTGGCTTGATTGCGTGAGCGCGGCAGCGATCGATTGAAGTTCGTAACCGATCACCACCAAACCGTCGATTTTCACATCGGAGTAATCGAAGCGGATTTGTGCGAGATTTCCATAGGCATGTTCGTGGATCACGCGCAGCATGGCAGATCCTTCCGCGTGGGAGCCATCGACTGCTTCGCGGGTGCGGTGGGTACCCATGCGGTAGCTGGTATAGCGGGTGATGAGTCCGTTTTTGAACAAGAGAGCGCGGGTGTTGCCGGGACCGACGTGAAGGACGAGGGTGGTGTCCTTGCGCATGGCGGGTAGGTTGAGCAAGCGGCGACGCGTTTTTAGGTAGATGAGGCGCGTCATTTCTCCATCGTCGATGGTGCTGATCCGCAGGCCGCAGGCGATGCGGATGCGGTTCATGAAGGTCTCGTGATTGGTCGCCTCGCTGAGGATATTGGTGGCCACCGCACGGGTGATCGAATGGGCGTCGAGACCGAGTTCAGAGATGGATTTTTGATAGCCCTTGATGATTTCGACCACGCGTTCGGTGGTGGTCGGGCTAATCATCCCGCTGCGGAAGATGTCACGGGCGACGGGGGTCGCTTGTTCGAGGAAATCGATGGGTGTGAATGAGCCGTCATCTTGGCGCTCTGCCACCAGCATGGAGACCGAGCTTGCGCCGATGTGCAGGGCGGTGAAGAGGTTCTCAGCGCTGGGTGCGGGTTTCGCGGATTTGCGGGGCGGCTGCATCGCCGAATGACAACGCGCAATGGCCTCCGATTCAACTCTCAAATGGTGACAACACGCATCTTCAATGAGTCGAGGCTTGTCACATGGCCGTTCTTAGACCATAAAGACCCATGCCTGTTAGTGGTGCTTTGGAACGATATTGGGTGAAGCCCGGCGATAAACTTGATCTTGGGGAGATCGATGGGGGCGAAAAGGTGCTGTTCAAGGGGATCAGCAAGGAGGAGTACGAGGTTCAGTTTGATGAATTGCAGCGGCAGTTGCAGGAGCTTCAGAAGCGGCTTTACGCGCAAAACAAGCATCGGATTCTCGTGGTCATGCAGGCGATGGATACCGGCGGCAAGGATGGATGCATCAAGCACGTTTTTTCGCGGATCGACCCGCAGGGGATTCATGTGCGTTCATTCAAGAAGCCAAGCGAAGAAGAGTTGTCCTACGATTTCCTTTGGCGCGTGCATTCCAAGGTCCCGCATTGTGGGCAGATGGTGATTTTTAATCGTAGCCACTATGAGGACATCATTGCCGTGCGGGTGAAGAAGCTTTTTCCAGACGATGTTTGGAAGCGTCGTCAGCGGCACGTGGTCGAGTTTGAGCGGATGCTTGCAGAGGAGGGCACCACCATCGTTAAGGTTTTCCTGCATATCTCCAAAGATGAGCAAAAGCGTCGCTTGGAGTCGCGGCTTGAGAACCCCATGAAGCACTGGAAAATCAATCCGGATGACCTCGTGGATCGTGCGCATTGGGATCGGTTCATGACGGCCTACGAGGATGTCATTAGCAAGACATCGACAGAGTTCGCCCCTTGGTATGTGGTTCCAGCGGATCGCAAGTGGTATCGCAACCTATGCGTTGCTCGAATCATGTTAGACACGCTGAAGAAGCTGGACATGGAGTTTCCCGCGATTGATTGGGATCCCAAATCGATCAAGATCGAGGATTGATCCGGTGGCATTGGATCAGCGGTTCGGCTTGCGTAAGAATGGAAGCGTTAGAAGGAAAAAGAATACCACGGCGATGACTTGGAGAGAGATTAGGTAGAGTGGCCACGGCCCGAGGTGGTCGATCAGGCTCGGGTTATCCGGTGGGTGCGATGCGAAGCCAAAGTTGCTTCCTAACAGGTGATTGGCCGTCATTGCGAAAACGAGATAGATTACCGAGCAACCGTAAATTTCCAGAGGTCCCCGCCAGAGTGGGAGCTTTGGTCGCCAACCTTCGACCATCGGCAAATAAAACGCGGCGGTTACCACCGCGAAGTGATGGACGAAGAACATCACAAACGGCCAATGGGGGAATCCGACGGTGATGGCAGGGGTCAAAAGTGCTTGGAGGGTTGCGGCGAGCCCCCAAAAATACGTAAGCGCACAGAGTAGGGGGCGTCTCGTCAATAACGCAAATCCTGCAGTGATGGCCGCGATATCGCAAAGATGGAATGGCAGAAGGTGGTCGATTGATTTTTGATCGCCCATCGAAAGCCAAGCGGCTTGGCCTAGAGGGTAAGCGCTTAGGTTGAGGAATGCTAAAATTCCGGTTGCTAGAGTTCTGCTAGAATTTCCGCGTCGGCCTGCAGTGATCAGAGCGATGGTAGCCGCTCCGCCGATCCCGAGTGCCACGAAATGGGGAGGCGTGAATGGGTGGAATGGGGTTGGCACGAGAGTGAATGGTTAGGCGATAGAGCGAGTTGCTAGATTTTCTTTTCCTCCGTAATTTCAGCCATTGAGGGTTTCACTTGGTGGAAGACTGCACGGGCGATCGCGTGGATCTCAGCATCGGTGACGGCCATGATTTGGTCTCGCCACTCTGCGGGCGAGGGGATGTGGCCGAAGTCTAGGACTCCCTCGCCGGCCCATGCGGCGTGCGAGCCGGTCGATTCGAAGGAGAGTTTGCTTTGCGCGATGGTCAGCCGCTTCACGCGATCCAGTTCGCCGGGTTGTGGGCCATGATCTACGAGATCGTCAATTTCCTGCTGAATGCATGCCAGTGCTTCATCGCGTGATTCTGGATCGAGGCCAGCGCTGATTTCAAATGCGCCAGTTTCATCGAAAAACGTCACATCGCTACTGATTTGGTAGCACAGGCCGCGTTCCTCGCGGAGCTTCAGGAATAGGCGTGAACTTGCAGATTCTCCGAGCATCATGCTGAGCAAGCGCAGCGCATGGCGTGACCCTGCGTGGCGTCCCGGTGTGTGCCAGGCTAGCGCAAGTTGAAGTTGGTCGGTCTCACGCTCGTCGATCAGTGACCTCGGAATCGCGAAGGATCGATCAAACGCGACTGGAGCCATGCCGGGGTGGAAGGTCGCGGGGAGATGTGGCATGATCATCGACTCGATCTCATCGATCGTGAATGGCCCCGCAGCGGCAATCACCACGTCGTTGCGAAAATGATGTCGGTCTCGAAAATCTACTAGAGTTTTGCGGTCGATTCGCGCGATGGATTCCAACGATCCAGAGATCGAATTTCCTAGTGGATGATCGTTCCACAGGGCGCTTGAAATGAGATCGCTGATGTGGTCTGCGGGCGATTCGCGATACATCGTGATTTCTTCACCGATCACTTCACGCTCTAGGGTGATTTCGTGATTTGGGAATGTTGCGTGCCAGACCATATCCGAAAGGATATCGGCTAGAATAGGCATTAGATCAGCCTCGCCGCGGCCCTCGTAGACCGTTTGATCTTCAGACGTGCAGGCATTCAGCTGGCCACCACGATTTTCAATTTCAACGCTCAATTCGCGGGCGCTTCGGCGTTTGGTGCCTTTAAACACCATGTGCTCGACGAAATGGGCGAGGCCGGCAGGTAAATCCGATTCATCACGGCTTCCTGCAGGAATGTAAATTGACAGCGCCGCACACTCGGAGTCGGCCAAGGTCGCCACCGCAAGGCGAGGCCCGTTAGGGATTTGGCGCCATTGGTAATTTGCTTTACTCATCGTAAGAGGGCTTCTGCTAGAACCAGATCGGCAGGGGTGGTGATCTTGGGGTTTGGATGATGCGATTCGATAAGCTTCACGGGAATTCCAATCGCTTCGAGGGCAGAAACCTCGTCAGTGATCGCCAAGTTCCAATCCGTCACCGCTTCGTATGCCTTACGCAGAAGTTCAACTTCAAACACCTGTGGTGTTTCCATGAACCAGAGTTGTTCCCTAGAAACTGCTTCGATGCTGAATTCCTCAGCATCGGCACGCTTCAGTGTCTCGGTTACCCTGCGTGCGAGTGCGGCGGCGTGGTATTTTTCTGCAGCGGCCACACAGCGATCGATGTCAGCTGGGGCCACCATCGGGCGGGCGCCATCGTGGACGGCCACCAGTTGCGACATCTCAGAGATCGCGGCTAACCCAGCGGCCACTGAATCTTGACGATTTGCCCCGCCATCGACACGCCTCACCGGCTTGGATGTCTTGCGAACTTCTAACATTTCCCAGCGCTCGACTGGGCAAGCGATTACCACCTCGGTGATTGAATCGGCAGCGAGAAACGCATCCAGCGTGCGTCTTAAAATCGGGATGCCGGCCAAGGATGACGTCAGTTTGTCGAATCCCATTCGCCGACTGGATCCAGACGCCACAAGAACCGCGGTGCATGGTTTGAAGATGGGTGAGTTCGGCATGCATGGAACGGTAGCAGGTCGGTGGGGCACTCGCAAGGTGCCAATTTTCGCGGCTACTGGGACAGTTCCCAATGTCAAGGGGGGATGGCTACCGTGCAAGTGGTGTTGTGGTTGCGTTGATCGGCCCGTTGAAGAATGTGATGGCAAGGTCGCGGTGAATCTGCGGTTAATGGCTCAGCGTTATGAACTTGCCGAGTCACTGGTTGATCAGACTGATGGATTTCTTAAGTGCTAATCGTTCCTGGGTGGGGCGCGGTTCAGTCTTGGATGGGCGGATTGCTTGTCGGTGTGGCTTGTGCATGGTCGTTTGCTTCGCCGCTCTAGTAGACCTAATGCCTGCTGCATCACCGCAGAGCATGGCGTTTGAAAAATCCCCACGGTTTCATGACCCGTCGACTCCGATTCGGCAAGGAGATACCTGGTATGTGTTTGCCACGGGAAACGGCATTGTCAGTCGCACGTCGAAGGATCTTAAGGTATGGACCGAGGGCAAACCGGTGTTCGACACATTTCCAGAATGGCACCAGCAACTCATTCCTGGGCATCGTGGGTATTTGTGGGCACCCGATATCATTCATCGAGGTGGACGCTATCTGCTTTACTACTCAGTTTCCGCTTGGGGAAAAAACACTTCGGCCATCGGTCTAGTAACAAACAAATCTCTCAATCCTGCAGATCCTGATTACGCGTGGAACGATGAGGGCATGATCGTTCGTTCGGCAGAGCGGGATCCGTTCAATGCCATCGATCCGCAAGTATTTGCAGATTCGGATGGAAGGCTTTGGTTGGTATTCGGCTCGTTCTGGCATGGGATTCAATTGACTGAGCTTGATCCCAAAACAGGGCATCGCCATCCCGTGAGGCAAACCATCAAGCCGCTTGCATGGCATGAAACCATTGAGGCACCTGCACTTCTCAAGCATGAAGGCTACTACTATCTGTTTGTGAATTGGGGGCTTTGTTGTCGAGGCCTTTCGAGCACCTATGAGATTCGGATGGGTCGCAGTCGGAAGATTTCTGGGCCATACCTTGATGCGACGGGGGACGATCTTGCCACGGGCGGTGGCAGTGTGTTTTTGAATTCCGCCGGTGATCGGATTGGTCCTGGTCATGCATCGTTCGTTGAGAACGACGGAAGGTCGCACATGTTTTTCCATTTTTATGATCGTAAACGAGGGGGCTTTGCCACGATCGGAGACCTTCCAATTCGCTGGACCTCCAGCGGATGGCCGGAGATTTTAGAGGCTAAGTGAATCGTTTGATTGGGAAGGGAGCTGCATGCGGTGAGGGATCTTGGTACCTCATTTGGGTGATGGGACATAAGAAGTTTTCTGCATGATGATAAAATGATGATTTTACGGGTTCTCGGTGTTATCGGCTTAAGCTTTTGGGCGGTGGCCGCTCCTTGCTGGGCAAAGCCGACTCTCTACCTCATTGGTGACTCGACTGTGCGGAATGGAACCAGCGGTCAAATGGGGTGGGGCGACCCTCTCGTCAATGAGTTTGATCCTGGGAAGGTCACCGTGGTGAATCGAGCGATCGGAGGTCGGAGCAGTAGGACATTTCTAACAGAAGGTCGATGGGATGCGGTGTTGGCACACTTGAAGCCGGGTGATTTTGTGCTGATGCAGTTCGGGCACAATGATGGTGGGGCATTGAACGATCAACGGTGTCGGGCATCGATCAAGGGGGTGGGCGATGAATCCGAGCAAATTGTCCGTGTGACGGATCAGCAGACTGAGACGGTGCGAAGCTATGGCTGGTACTTGAGAAAATTTGTGGCGGAAACTCGGGCCAAAGGTGCGACACCGATTGTCGTTTCGTTGATCCCCCGAAACCTTTGGAAAGATGATAAGATTGGACGCTCTGACGGTGACTATGCGGGGTGGGCGAAGCGGGTGGCAACGGAACAGAATGCATTGTTTGTCGATTTTAACCACCTGCTAGCTGACCGCTACGAGGCGATGGGTCGGGAGCGAACGGCCGAACTATTCGCTGGAACAGATCACACGCATACGGGTTCTAAGGGTGCTGCGTTCAATGCAAAGGTCATGGCTGAGGCGATCCGTGGGTTGAAAGACTGTGATTTGGCGAAGGGATTGTTTCCTGCGGATCTTTGGCTCCCTTCAGTCTTCTCAGATCACCTGGTGCTGCAGCGTGGGATGCGAATCCCAGTCTGGGGTACCGCGATGGCCGGTTCGGAGGTGCAAGTTGCGATCGCGGGGAAATCGGTCATCGCGAGATCAGATGAGGGCGGTCAATGGCGCGCGGAGTTGCCCGAGATGACTACGGGTGGTCCATTTGAATTAACAATTTCAGCAGGTAAAGCGACGCGAGTTTGTCACGATGTACTTGTGGGCGAGGTTTGGCTGTGTTCTGGGCAATCCAATATGGATTTCACGCTAGCGAAGACCGCGAAGCGTTCGTTTTCTGGGGTCACGGATTGGGAACATGAGGTTGCAGTCGCCAATCATCCCCAATTGCGAATGTTCACCGCCGAGTGGGCAATGAACGAATTTCCTCAGCGTGAGGTGCTAGGAAAATGGACAGTGTGCTCGCCTCTAGCTGCGGGTGATTTCTCTGCCGTCGCATATTATTTCGGTCGTGAGATCCAAGGATCTCTCAAGGTGCCGGTGGGTCTAGTAACTTGCGCCTATGGGGCGAGTACCATCGAAGCATGGATGAGGCAGGGGGCTGTGGAGGCTCATCCGCAATTCAAGGAATTGATGCAATCCTTCGCCAAGAAGAACTTGGAATTCCGTGATCATCCAAAAATGTTTCTCGAGTACGGTAATGCACTGGCAGCATGGAAAAGCGGCAAGCATCCAAAAAATCCCGATCCGTTCCAAGATCAGCACAGTCCAACGGTTCTTCACAATGGGATGATCGCGCCGATCGTACCTTATGCGATCCGCGGTGCGATTTGGTATCAAGGCGAGTCGAACTTGAATACCCGCAAGCTTTACTCTGACCTGCAGAAAACTCTCATCGAGGATTGGAGGCACCTTTGGGGTAATCCCACGTTGCCATTCTACTTCGTTCAGCTTGCGCCTACTAAAGCGCCACAGGCTGATCCTTCAGGTGGTCAACTCCCTGAGATGCGCGAGGCTCAAGCGAGGGCCCTAACGATTCCTAACACAGGCATGGCAGTGACGCTCGACATCGGTGATGAGAAAGATGTGCATCCACGCAATAAGCGCGATGTCGGGAATCGGTTGGCACGAATTGCCTTGTCGAACACCTACGGTAAGAAAATCGAGGGGAGTGGGCCGATCTTCCGTGAAGGCTCCATTGAAGGAGGGAAGATCCGCATTCGGTTTGATCACGTCGGAGGCGGGTTGGTCACGAAAGGTGTTGGTTTGAAGCAGTTTGCGATCGCCGGGGAGGATCGGAAGTTTGTTTGGGCGGACGCCGTGATTGAAGGGGATCAAGTGGTTGTTTCTCACAAAGAAGTCGCAAGACCTGCCTTTGTTCGCTATGCGTGGAGTGAAAATCCAATGGGCGCGAACTTATTCAACGCAGAAGGACTCCCGGCAGCTCCATTCCGAACCGATCCGTGAAACTGATTTCTATACTTTTTTGGTTAGCATTTGCGCTTCGCGTAGTAGCATTGCCGGCGTTTCCCGGCGCGGAGGGGTTTGGAGCCAATGCTGTCGGTGGACGGGGTGGGGATGTCTATGTGGTAACCAATCTCAATTCATCAGGGGCAGGTTCATTTTATAATGGTCTAACAACGATACCGTCAGCAGGTCGCACGATCGTATTTGCCGTGAGCGGGCCTATCCACCTCGCCGGAGGCATCGCGACGCGCATCACCGCGAGCAACCTCACCATCGCTGGGCAGACGGCTCCCGGCGATGGAATTCTCCTTAAGGATGGTACTCTGCGGATTTCCGGTGACGACATCGTGATACGTCATCTCCGATTTCGACATGGCAAGTATGGGTCCGGTGGAGACTGCATCGATCTCGATTCAGGATGCCTCAATGCGATCCTTGATCACCTTTCGATGTCATTCAGTACGGATGAAAACATATCATCGTTCAGCAGTCCTCCGGAGAATATTACTATGCAGTGGTCATTCAATGCTTGGGGACTTGAATCGCATTCCTGCGGTGGTCTTTGGGATCAAAACCACGCAACATGCCACCACTCGCTCTGGGCACACAACCACACCCGCAATCCAAAGGCTCGGCCAGCGGGGCTATTGGAGTGGGCAAACAACGTCACCTTCGACTGGGACATCGGGTTTATCATGGGTGACTCCGATACCCCAGCGGCATGGAAAGCCAATGTGATGGGGAATTACTTCATCTGCCCTCCTGGAAACATTCATAACACACCGCTGGAAAAAGCGGGTCTCGACCGAAACGGCTACCCGAATTTCTCGGTCTATCAGGCCAACAACCTTCACGACAATGATGGAAATGGGGTTCTCAGTGGTACGGATCGGGGATGGTCGATCGTTAGTGGAACGGCATACGATGCCGGCACGAATCCAACTGGAAACTACCTTAAACTTGCTTCTCCCGTGACTGGGTCCGCCTTGCTGAACGTCGATTCACCACTGCTTGCCTATAAGAAAATTGTTTCTAATGGGGGGGCGTTGCGTCTCGACACGAATCAGACCAACGGATTGAGAGATGAGGTGGACACTCGGTTGATTCAAAACCTCACCACCCAGACGCGAAATCATATCACGCGTGAAAGCGACTTGGCGGGTGTGTCAAATTCAGGATTTGGGACACTGAATGCTACAACGCCTCCATCGGATCTCGATATCGACGGCATGCCGGACTTTTGGGAAACCGCACTCGGATTTGGAGTCACCTCCGACGATCATAATACGGTTTTTGCAAACAATGGAACGATCATCACTGCTACAACATTCTTTCCCGCCAACACACCTGCTGGATATACCTACTTAGAAGAATATTTGCATTTCCTCGCAATTCCTCATGGAACGATTGCCAAGAACACGGCGGCTGATCCATCGACTCTCATGGTTGATTTAAGTCGCTACACCAGCGGATTCACGAGTGCTCCATCGTTTGGCATTTCAAATGTGACGGGAGGATCCATCCAGCAACTTTTAGCCAATGGCACGACGCCCGCGGCCAATGGATCTGTGGTGAAATTCACCCCGACGTTAAATCTAGCAGGTCGTGGAGGATTTGACTTCACGGTCACGGATGCCGATGGATCGTCGTGGACTCAGCATTTTGCCATTCTGATCTCTAGCTCAGGAATCCCGCGCAGTTTGAATTGGAAAGGTGGTTTATCATCAAATGCATGGGATGAATCTACCTCGAACTGGATTAAGAGCAATGGTGCCGCGACCGTCTTCAGTGGCAATGATTCGACGCTTTTCGATGACAGTGGCTCCAATTCACCAGCAGTGAGCGTGCCCATTGCCGTCACTCCGAGCGCGGTCGTCGTCACAGGTACGAAGAACTACACTTTTTCGGGAGCTGGAGGAATTGCTAGCAGTGGACCTCTAACGAAGGCGGGAACGACCACTCTCACGTTGGGCACCAACATGTCTTTTGGTGGCGGAACCTACCTAAATGGAGGAGAGACCATCATCAGCAATAATTATACCTTGAGCGGAGGCGCGATCCGCTTTTCGGGTGGATCCACGCTAACCGTCAATCACAATAGCAGCTCATATTTTGTTCTCGGTCCGAACATTCAAGTGGATTTCGGTGCCATTGGTAACATTAATCTCTCGCAAAGGGCTGAACTTAATGGATCGCTCTCAGGTGGGGGGACCTTTAATATCTATTCACCCTCCACTCTTGGAACGGAGGGTAGGGTTTATTTCGACGGTGCCTCGGCAGGCTGCAGCGGCACGGTGAACCTGTCGGGTGGAGCACTGGCCCCAGGAGCTGGTGGTCGGGTGGTTTTTCGCATCAATGACACCGGTTCTGCATTCAACGGTTTTGGGAGTGCACGGGTGAATTTATTTGGGATCGACCTTTTTAACGGCAATAATTCGGCGGGAAACGTTTACCCAGTCGGGGAATTGGGCGGGGATGCCAATTCGAGGATGCGGGGCAACTATCTCAATGGTGGCGGTGCCACGACTTGGTCCGTTGGCGGGCTGAACACCAACTCAACCTTTACGGGTGCAATCATGGACGGCGTTGGCTTGACTCAACTTGCCAAAGTGGGTTCCGGAACGCTTTATTTGACAGGAAATAACTCTTACACGGGTGCGACAACGGTGAGTGCGGGGGCATTGGTGGTTTCAGGTGCTCTTGGTGCGAGCCCGGTGACGGTTGCGAATGGTGCAAAAATTGGCGGGAATGGCACTCTCGGGAGTAGTCTGACACTATCAAGTGGGGCAACAGTCGATCCAGGAAGTGTGGCTGGCGTGGTGGGTACGCTTACGGTAGCCAATGGCCTTACGCTTTCGTCCGGTTGCAATCTTTTTTTTGATCTGTCATCAAGCCCTGCTGGAGCGAATGATAGGATATCCGTGGCGGCCGGCTCGCTCGCCCAGGTTGGAACCATCAACTTTAAATTCAGTCCATCCGATGGGTATCTCGGTCCGGGGAATTACAATCTAGTGACTGATGCGCCGAACAGCAGTGCATCAAGTCCGGTATTTACCCACAATTTCCCTTCGAACACGCGCCAGACTTTTAGCATCGGACGATCATCAACCGGCGCGACGGGCACGAAATCGATTTGGTTAACGGTTGGTGGAACTGCAGGGGATCTGCTTTGGACGGGTACAAGTAGTGTTTGGGATATTGCCAATACGGTTTCTTGGAGTGGAGGCGGCGCCGCTGATAACAAATTTTACAATTTGGATAATGTCACCTTCAGTGATACGGCTAGCAATCGGACTGTGACCTTGTCTGCGGCGTTGCAACCCACCTCGGTCTTAGTTTCGAATGGCGGTTCTTCCTACACGTTCGATGGCACTGGGAACCTTACGGGGGCCACCCTTTTGACCAAGCGTGGAAATGGAACTCTAACGATTTCGAATACGACATCAAATAGTTATACGGGCGGCACGTTCATCGAAAGCGGAACACTTGCGTTAAGTAATGCTCTCGGGTTGCTTGGTAGTGGAAATGTGGGTCTGAAGGGAGGAAACTTGGTGCTTCCTAACACCGCAACGTATTTGTCAAACTCGATGGTGGTATCCGCCAATAGCTCGATTTCTTCGCCTTATAGCGGGGCGTCTACGATCATCAATTCAACCTCAAGCACGCTCTCAAGCACGGGGAATCCAACGCTTGATTTGTCGGGTGTTAGGGGAATTTTGAGTGTCAATGGTGGGATGAGCGGATTCGCGGGCACGGTGAGCTTTGGATCTGGCTCTGGAATGTTGAGACTCAATTCGAATTCATCGGGTGCTGCCGATGTGAACTTCGGCAGCGCATCGGCCCACTTTGATTTGGGCAGTGGGTCTAGCAGGCTCTGCAATCGGAATGGAAATGTGGTGGTTCACCTAGGGGCGTTGTCAGGGGGTACGAATACTCAACTGAACGGAAGGCAGACTGCGGGTAGCGATGCATCCACCACGACCTACATCATCGGAGAAAGAAATCTATCAACCGTGTTTTCTGGTTCGATCAACCATGGCAATGATGTTGGAGGATTGGGGGTCATCAAAACGGGTACGGGCGTTTTAACGCTCGGCGGGACTTCGAATTTTGATGGTTCAATTTCGGTGAATCAAGGCGAGCTTGTGGTCAGTGGGAGCTCCACGGTATCGGGTACCACCACGGTCGAGGTTGGTGGTAATCTCACTCTGACGGGTGGTTTTCTTGGTGTTGAGGCACTCAATGTCGCGGGTGCCATCGGTGGTTATGGTACGGTGGTGGGAGAAGCGAATGTGACTGGAAGCTGTACGGGCCGAGGATATGTTGCTGGAACCGCAGGGGCTTTGCAAATCACAGGTCCAGCGAGTTTCGATGCATGCACTTTCAAAATGCTGGGTGGTGTGAAGTCAGACCGCATCGACGTCGCTGGTGATCTCGCGGTGTCCGGAACGTTTCAGATTGCACTTGCGACGAGCACAACAACTGGCAGGTATACACTGATGACCTACGGTGGATCGCTCAATCTTGGGTCAGTTTCACTAACAGGCATTTCAAGTAGTACCAATGCCCATCTATCCACCAGCGTTCCTGGGCAGTTGGCATTGGTCATCGATGATGCAGATGAAGACGGACTTTCAGATATTTGGGAGGTGCTCTATTTTGGTAATTTGTTGTCAGGGACGAATGACGACGCGGATGGCGATGGTCAGAGCAATGCCATTGAGTATTTGGCGGGCACGAATCCAAAGAGTGGGTCCTCGTGTTTTAGGGCCAGTCTAGTAGGTGGCGTGGGCGGTAAACTGCTACTGAGTTGGCCAAGCGTTCCTGGTAAGGCCTACGCAGTGGAGAGCCATGAATCGCTGATCGGTCCGTGGACAACGGTGACATCGGTGTTTGGTGCTGCATCACCCGCCGCCACCACCAGTTTCACGGTGACACGTGATGCTGCACGAAAATTTTATCGAGTTAGACTTGGGCCATGACCCAGTTGTTCCTTCGGATTTTTTTGGTGCTGGTCATGTTGGGTACGGCCAACGGACATACGGGCTTTGAGAATCAGACCGAAGTTCACCTCTATCCTGACCGGATGGAGATGATTGCACGCACCTCTGTTTCACTGGCATGGATGATGCTCGGGGCACATGCACCATCGCAGTCAGACGAGGCCGGGCAAAATCAGGCCCTTCCATTGTTGACTGCCGTAGCGTCACAATGGTTCGAAATGGTTGCTGGAGGCCGAACGATGGTGCCGAAGAAGGTGGATTGTTTTTTTGAGTTGAATCGCGATGTTGCACTCACTTTCGTTTACGAGCGTCCTAAGGAGTGGCCAGTCGTTTTTACTGCCCGATTTTTTCGTTTGTTAGGCCCACTCGACAGTGGATCCATCAGCTTTTATGATCAGACGGATTGTCCTGCTCGACGAGATGTTGAGCCAACGGTTGGCAAAATACTGATGGTAAACGACGCCAGCATTTCAGTGATGCCCAAGCCACTGGTGGCTGCGATCTGTCCTTTGCACGATGAGGCGGATCTGAAAGTGGATTTATGTCAATTTTTCATCCTTGGAATGAAGCATATCATGACCGGCTATGATCACCTGCTATTTCTGTTAGCACTCATCATGGGATGTCGCTCTTTGCGTGCGAGTTTGATCGTCGTTACAGCATTCTCTGTGGCGCATTCAATCAGCTTGGCTCTTGCTTCTGTTGGGGTAGTCCATTTTCCGAATCGTTGGGTCGAGGTACTCATCGGGCTCTCGATTGTTTTTGTCGGCGTTGATAACGGTTTGGGTAGTTTCAATGAGGTTCGGCGGGGGATTCTTACATTTGGATTCGGATTGATTCATGGGCTTGGGTTTGCCTGCGCCTTCACTGGGATTGGGCTTGGACAAAGGGCGGGCGGCATTGCATTGCCACTCCTTGCCTTCAATCTTGGGGTTGAGTTTGTTCAGTTGTTGTTGGTGGTGATATTGCTCCCACTGATCGGGTACCTTCTCGTGAGTCCCAGGCGCCGAAAATTCGCAGTACCTGTGGTGTCGGGTGGCATTGCACTGGTTGGGGTAATTTGGTTCTTTCAGAGGGCCTTCGCGCAAGGGGCGGGCTAGGGCTAGAATCCATGCATCTAGGTGAGAACTTCGCGTGCACCCCATTCGGGGTATCGACACCGAGACGGTCAAGGGTGGAAGATGCTAGCGTTCACTACGGTGAAGTGCGTCTCGATTTACCGACCATGAAATATGTTCCTGCGCAACGGGCCATCGCGATCTTACTCGCGCTCTTGGTGTGTGGGGTTGCGCATGCTCAGCGCCAGATGGAAATTCTCAATCGTGGCTTAGTTGCCGTTAGGAAGAGCAGTACTCAAGTCTACTTGAGTTGGCGTTTGTTTGGCAACGATCCAGCAGGCATTTCATTCAATCTTTATCGGTCAGCAAGTGGGGGCAGTGCCACGAAGCTCAATGGAATTCCGATCACAGTAACAACGGACTACACTGACACCCCTGCGAGTTTGAGTACCACCACTTACTCTTATTCGATTCGTCCAGTGATTGATGGAGTCGAGCAGGTCAATTCTGAAGCTGTAGCACTTCCA
>CAILVZ010000079.1 GCA_903837825.1 Akkermansiaceae bacterium
GATCGAATCCGACGAACCAAGCGTCGAGGTAGTTGTTCGTTGTTCCTGTTTTTCCACCACCTCTTCCCGTGAGGCCAAACTCCCTCGCGCGGGCTGCAGTGCCACGCGTTACGACATCCTCCAACAAGGAGGTCGTCATGCGGGCAGCCGCAGGATCATTCATCGAGAACGATTCCCAACGAGATAACTGGCCACCGGCTCCGTTCGGATTCCAAGAAACAACAACCGAAGCATTCGCAGCACTCACCGCCTGACATCAAAGCCTCATCCCATGACATCTAATTCATACATCGAAGCCATCGACCACGCCTCCAATCAAAGCGACCGCTGGCTTTTCGTTGCCTTGATCGTCATCGGAATCCTAAGCGTCTTCAGCCTGTTCCGCTACTTCACCTCGCGACTCGATAAACTCAAAATCCAGATGGACGCACAGACCGATGCGTTCGTCAAACACCTCCAAACAGCCAACCGCGAAATGCTCTCCGTCATTGCTTCAGCCCAAGAAGTCATCAACCGCAACTCACAGATCATGGAACGCGTGGAACGGAAACTCGAAAGCATAAAGTAGCCACCACATATCACTTTTGTGGCTTCGATGCATTTTCCTCCGGAGCAACTCCGAACCATTCGTTGGCCTGCTCCTCGGTGGCCAGTTCACGGTAATGTTTGAAGATGATCGTTGGTGAGTTTCCTGCCTCCAGAGCGACCTGTTCGGCGCTTTTGACTATGGCGATCCGGTAGCTGATGAATGAGTGCCGCAGCACATTGTTCGGCCACTCAAAGCCCAGAATCCTTGCCAGCGGAGCCACTTTCTTTTGCATTTCGGCATTGGGGACGACCCGGCCTTTCCCGACTCGCGGCAAAAGCCAGGCACGCAGATTGTCACTCACTGGAATGATCCGACGCGATGCCGTCTTGGCCTGATCAGCTCGCAGGTGGATGATCTTGCGTTTCAAGTCCACAGCGCTCCAGTCGAGCCTCGCGATTTCCGCCGCACGCAGACCTGCAAAGGCTCCTATGGCAATGAACGGAATCATTTCCGGCGTTGCGATTGCCAGCAGGCTCTTGATCTGAGCGGGAGTAAAGATGCCAGTTTCCGTGTCTCCCACTTTCACCTTTGAGACCGCTTCGGCTTCCGTAGCCTCGTTCTTGGGCAGATAGGATCGGGCCTTTGCCCAAGAAAAAAAGGTCCGGATACTCGTGTGCACTGTGTTTCGCGTTCGAGGAGCACCGCCGAGTTTACGAAGCCACTCATCAATTTGATGGCTCTTGATGTGAAGAATCGGCAGAGGGAATGCCTCGGCAAAGCGCTTCACGTCGCTTTTGAGTTGGTAAAGATAACGATCACTCGCCCCATCCTGTTTTTTGGCTGCGAGGAATTCCTCAATGAGGTCGGGCAACTTCGCCCCAATGCGGACTCCCTTGTTGCGCTGCGCATAGTCGCTCACTGCGGCAAGGAGAGATTTGCCTTCAAGAATTTTTCGGCATTGAGCGTATTCCTCGACGGCGGAAAGCAGCGGAATCCCTGCCGCTTTAAGGATCGCCTTTGCCGCATCGTAGGCTTCCCGCTCGGCGATGCTCAGCCCTGTGGCTTTCGCCAGCCCGGCTGCGATTTGTCGCGCGGCCACCTGAGCTTCCCGCTTCGCTTCGTCGATTGTCGAAAAACTCTGCCGCACGCGTTGTCCATTTCGGTAATAGGCGATGAAGAATCGCGGCAAGCGTCCATCCCCACAGCGGTAAACCGGCACCGTGACGGAACCTGATTTAACCTGAAGGATCGGGCCGGCACTGGCGCAGCGTTTTTGGACTTTGATTGGTCGGAGGAGATCGGGCATATCCTCGGAGAGCGTGTCAATGAGAGGCTGTGCGGCTGTTGGCATAAAGGAAATGTGCCAGCCAGGACTGCAAAACGTCCATCACTGAGGCGAGTGCATGGAAGGCGCAAATTTGCCAACCTCATTCCAACCAACTCAACCCCATGAGGATAAGTAGGGTTGTCACAGATTTGTCACGGAGCCCGATTTTGAGGGAAATTTTTGGGCGGAAAATTTCTTATAAGACGTTAATAAGAAATTGGTTGCGGGGAGAGGATTTGAACCTCTGACCTTCAGGTTATGAGCCTGACGAGCTACCGGGCTGCTCCACCCCGCGATTTGAACTTCCAACTTACAGGGCTCGGTATGGGGTGCAAGCGATTTTTTAAATAAATTTTAGAATTCGACTTTCACACCGGCATACCAGTTGCGCGGCGCGGCGGGGTCGATGCCGTCGGCGCGGATGCGGGCGTAGTAGTCTTTGTTGAAGACGTTGTTCACGCCGGCGATGACGCTCACGTTGTCTTTGTAGACCTTGGCCTCGACGGTGAGGTCCCAGACATTGTAGGCGGGGATGAAGCGGTTGGCGGTGTTGTTGTCGGCGGCATAGGTGGAGCCCATGAAATTGCCCATGAAGGCCGCTTTGATACGGTCGCGCCAGTTGTAGGTGAGGCCAAGGCGGAGGACATAATCAGAGAGATA
>CAILVZ010000080.1 GCA_903837825.1 Akkermansiaceae bacterium
TCCGAGTGTGAACAATCTACCCGGAACCCTTTCGCTCCAGAGTGCCATCTGGGCCCCGGGAGGCAACTACAACTGGGTTCTCAACGACGCCTCGGGTAGTGCCGGTACAGGCTACTCCAGCCTCAATATCGCAAGTGCCCTGGAT
The DNA here is from genome assembly GCA_903837825.1 of Akkermansiaceae bacterium. Taxonomy (GTDB): domain Bacteria; phylum Verrucomicrobiota; class Verrucomicrobiia; order Verrucomicrobiales; family Akkermansiaceae; genus Luteolibacter. The sequence goes on from CAILVZ010000080.1 coordinate 146, forward strand.
CTGAGCCAACTCTCCTCGAGCAACAGGTTTGCGATCAATATCTCGGCCGGCACCAACGGCCTGGCCTCCAACTTTAACGCGGCAACTAACTACAGTTGGACCCTAGCCACATTTGGAAGCATCACTAACTTCTCCTCCTCCGATTTCACGATCAACACAACTGCCGCCAATGGAACGGTCGGAATGACCAACGCGGTTACGGGAACCTTTGGCATCGCCACCAATGGCAACACGCTGAAGCTGACCTATAAGGCATTAACAACCAACTCGACGAATCCCCCCTCCACGAACACCACCAACGCTCCTGATTGGCAGACGCCGACTGGCAAGCGCTACTCCGCGGTGATTTATGCCACGGTGATTGATGAGAATGGCGCTCCGATCACCGCTTTGGGCAGTAAGTTGGCCATTTTCAACGGATCCTCGGTGGCCGGTGTGGCAAGCCCATACGGTGGTCCCAACAACACAACCCTCTTCTATCTAGGTGTCTATGCTGATCAGGCGAGTGTGAGCGGCATGACCTATCAGGTCTACGATGCGGCCACGGGCCAAGTCTCCACACTTGATGAGACCTACAACTTTGCAAGCGGGGTCAACACCGGCACTATCCTCAACCCGATCACGCTCCATGTGCTACGTACCCAGAGTATCCCGCTCTATCAGGGCTGGACCTGGGCTTCCTTCAATGTCATCCCGTCAGACGGTACTTTTGGAACACTGCTTAAGGACTACAGCGCCAGCGACAATGACGTGATCATCGGCACAAAGGGATCAGCCACCTACTACGGCGGCGTCTGGTATCCCTCTTCCTCAAGCTTCAAGGTCGAGGCTGGTGCCATGTACATGATCTCCAGCACCAAGAACACCACCCTGACGGCCAAGGGACAGGCACCGCCCAAACCCTCTGTGACGATGGTGAAGGGATGGAACTGGATCGGATACCCCAGCACAAGCGACACGACCCTCTCCAACTTGTTCAACGGTGCCCAATTCAGCAACAACGACTGCATCATCGACCAGAACGGAAACGCGGCCACCTACTGGGGTGGGATCTGGTACTCGAATAAGGGTACCTCATTTGCAATCAAGCCGGGTCTCGGTTATCTCCTCTACTTGACCGTTCCTCAGACTATCCGAATGAATTGATATGACGAAACTCGCGATGACTTGTTTCAAAACCATAGCGGCATGCGTGATGCTGGTTTGCTCGACGTATACACTGCATGCGACCGTCCCAGATTGGCAGGCGCCGACCGGCAAGCGATATTCCATGTTGGTTTATGCCACGGTGGTCGATCAATCAGGCAACCCACTGACTAATGCAGGAAGCCTTCTGGCGGCGTTCAACGGAACTTCGGTGGCCGGTGTGGCAAGTCCATCTTCCGGACCCAGCAACACGACACTCTTCAACATGACGGTCTGCTCCGATCAGGCGAGCGTCACCGGCATGACCTATCAGTTTTATAATGCTCAAACCGACCAGACCATGACGATCACCCAAGGGCTCACCTTTGTCAGTGGTTCACGTCTCGGTACGATCGGAAGCCCCATCCAACTGCAGGCATCGCCGATACAGCAGTCTCAAACGATCACCTTTCCTGCGGTATCAAACAAGGTGTATGGAGATGCGCCCTTTACGCTGGGAGCGACATCCTCGAGCGGGTTGGCGGTGAGCTACAGCAGCAGTTCGACCAACATCAGTATCAGTGGAAGCACGGTTACGATTTTGGGGGCCGGGACGTCCTCGATCGTTGCGAATCAGGCCGGCAACAGCAATTACCTTGCGGCAACACCGGTGACCAACAGCTTCGTGGTAACAGCTTCCACTTCGTACAGACCGCCATTCACTGCAATCAGCGGATCGACAGCGTTTCGTGCCGCAGCGAACGTTGCCATCGCCCAGTTCGCCAGCAACAACTATGGCGGCCTTGTTGCCTGGGACAATGCCACGCTGACCAGCGCCGGCAACATCCTCTGCGCTTGGAAGGCCTCTTCGGGAAGCACCGCCACCAACTACATCGCCGTTCACTGGAACGGATCGGAAGCCGGCATCCAGTCCGCAGCGGGTCCGACAATCGGAACCAATGCAAAGACTGTCGGATTCCTCTCTACCAATGCTTCAGGATTGGTCAGTAGCACCACCGCCACAAACTACTTTGTGAGCTCAGCCTGCTTCTCCGACACCTACCAGAGCACCTCAATCTTCCACGGAACGGTCCAAGGTGTGACTTACAGCACGCTCACAGCACCGGCTAACACCACCGACGGAATCGTTGGGGTGGCCTCCTTTAACTGGGTTGCCAGCGCTGGATTCCCTGGCACGAACATGACCATCCAGCTTGCTAACTACCTCTTGGCTTCAGGCAATATACCACTCGCTATGTTCACTGGTAACAGCAACGACACCACCAGTGGTGTGTGGCTCCTCGGTCGTAACATTGATTCCGGAACACGCCTCGCCGCGCTTACGGAATCAGCTTACGGCACCACCGTTCCCGTTATCCAGTATGCAGTTGGAACCAACTACACGATGGTAACAAATTCA
>CAILVZ010000081.1 GCA_903837825.1 Akkermansiaceae bacterium
CTCCAGACCGAGCCGCTCGAATCCACGGCGGGCGAAGTCCTCCACTTGCTCGATTTTACCAGCCAGAACTTTATTCATGACAACACCGATGACTTCCACTCCCTCCCGATCAAAGAGGGCCTTATTAAGTGCCCCTTCGTCGATGGGAAGGCCGATGCCCCCTGGAACGACCAGCAGGACCTTGCTTGCGAGGATGCGGGCAACCGAGGCGTTTGAGAGGTCAAACACAGAGCCAACTCCTGCGTGGCCACTGCCCTCGATGATTGCAAAATCTTTTTCCCAAGTGGCCCGGTCAAAGGAATGCCTGATCCGCCGCACGAGGGTATCGTGGTTCGCCTCGTTGATGTAGCGACGGGTGAAACTGGGCTCGATAGTAATCGGGCTCATATCCTCGAGGGGAACACGTGTTTGATAGACCGTCTTAATGAGAAGGCTGTCCTCGTCGATCCGACGCCCATCGATCTCCGTGAAACGCTGTCCCACGGGCTTGATGTATCCAATTCGGGGAAACTGGTTCCGAAGAGCGGAGTAAAGCCCGAGGGAGGTCGTTGTCTTGCCGGTGTCCTGCTCAGTGGCGGCAATAAAAATGCGTGGAGTGACAGTATTCAATGGCCTCAGTCCGTTTCCGGTCCAGGAGGATAAAGTTTGCGGTATTCGATCGCCTGCAAGGCAACGATTGCGGCCATGCAGAGAATATCCTCAGCCGAGGCACCTCGAGAAAGGTCAGCCGCCGGACGGGTGAAACCCATTAAAATCTGACCGTAGGTGTTGGAGTCCGCAAAAAGGCGAGTGAGTTTCACAGCGATGTTACCGCTGTTCAGATCCGGAAAAATCAGGACATTTGCCCTGCCTCCGACATGACTCTCGCCCATTTTAATTTCCGAGAAAACCGGCTCGAGGGCGGCATCAGCCTGCATTTCCCCATCAATCGACATATCGGCGCCTGATTTTTCGGCGATGTGGCGTGCGAGCGTGACCGCGCCGGCAACCTTCTCGGTGGATGCCGTGCGGGCGCTGCCTTTGGTGGAGAAACTTAAAAGCGCGATGCGCGGGCGATGCCCAAAAACCTGGCGCGCGAGCAGACCGGCTTGAACCGTGATGGTGGCAAGCTGCGACATGGTGGGATCGGGCACCACGCCCGTGTCGGCGAAAAACAAAACACCATCATCGCCGTAGGGACGATTGTGAAGTTCCACAATCGTGCAGGAGGAGATGACATCCGCAAAAGGCAGCGGTTTTACCAAGTGAAGCATCGGGCGCAGAAGGGCTCCACCAGTCGCGCTGGCGCCACCGACAAGGGCATCCGCCGAACCGTATTGAAGCATCATGGCCGCAAAATAATTGGGCCTGATCATGAGTTCGCGGCTGTCCTTCAACTCGACTTTTCGGTATCTTTCGATCCTTTCCAAATACCGGCAGAAGGCTGGAAGGTCCGAGGATTTTTCGGGATTGATGATCGCCACGTGGTCGAGGCTTATGGAATCGCGATGGGCGATTTGCTCGATGACTTCGCGC
>CAILVZ010000082.1 GCA_903837825.1 Akkermansiaceae bacterium
ATCAGGGACGCGCACAGCGCATCCCTACCATCCCATAAAGCTCCGCACGCGCGCAGAGCTGGTAGGGACGCGTTGTGCGCGTCCCTAGAATCCTTCGTCCCAGTGCGGGCTGCTTTCTAAGCGTCCGCCCTCTTCTAAGAAGCGCCCTCCTTCACCGCTTCCGCAACCCTCGTCAGCTTCCATCCAACTCCACATTTCTCCACAGAGAATGCCATTTGCGAAGACACCGTCTAGTTAAACCTTGGATCGATGCGAAAGGGAGCGGCCAAACCGATGGAGATGGATCTGAAATCGGGATGAGCTGGATTGATGAGATAGTTTTTTTCTTCGTTCGTTACCGCGCTTGGAACTTCCAGCACGGCAGAACGTTGTTCACGGATCCAAGAATCACCAAAGATTTGTGTCGCTGCGACCGGTTCAGGGGAGGACCACTCCTTTGGCAGTTCGCTGTCCTTCACCCGCGCCACCAGCTTGTCGGCAAATCTGACAGGGATGATGCTGTACTGCCCGCTGAGGGTGGAAATGTCTTCGGTATGAACAAGGATCTCGAGTGTTGCTAGAGACCGGGATCCAGCCACATAGATCATGCGAGTGCCTGCCGAATTCCAGCGGCCGCCATACAGTCGTGCGCCCTCACCATCAAAAGCCGAAGCAACAAACTTGGTCTGGGTGATCCGATAAGCCGTGATGATCATGTAAAAACACCATGCTCGATCCGACCCAAAAGATTGGCCACCTCGTTGGCCCCTGGTTCTGTATCGCAGAATTCCATGGGCGTCTTGCCTCCCAAGGCTCTCTTGGGATTTGAGAACCATCGACGGGCTTTATCGAGCGCTCCTAGTACTTCGATTGCCCGTTGGAAGACGGAGGCGACCCGTAGAATCCGTTCTGATTCGTCCGGCTTGAATACTTCGCGCCGGGCCACGGTTCGCGGGGGAATTCTGACCACTTGAGACAGTTCATCGCCTGAGACGTCGATCACGGTCTTCAGGCGGGTAAAGGCATCACGGTGCAAACCATGCTCAATGGTATTGCGGACGAAATCGACCGTGGCCTTTTCGGGCGTTGAGTAGCTTCGTAGAAGATTTGAAATCACCGTCGCATACCAGGCAGATGGACTTGCCTGGGATGACACCACCCATTCCCATTTGCTTCGGAAAGCCGACTTAACTTCCGACTCAGGGGTGCTCGAAGTACAGAACACCACTGAATAATCTCGCTCAGACGGTTTGTGAGTCTCTGCCATATGGCTAACATTGATCGGCCATATGGCCGGTGGCAAATGGTTTCTTTTCTCCCGACGGCAAAAATGCAATGACCGCTCCATGGGAGGAAAGAGTGCTCAAATGAGCGTGTGCGGAAGATAGGCAACGCGCCTATCTGAAGCGCCAACGGCGCGGCCTATCGCAGCCCAGGGCAACGCCCTGGGAATGCGGGGCGAAAAGCCGGAAGCCCTGAAAGGGCGGCCTAACTCATGTTACACCACGGCCATGGGTCGCCTCAATCCCACACATACCGTTCATCGAACTGGATTTTATGCTTGGCGAGAAACTCCCGGTACTCTTCCTGAAATGTCTTCACGCGATGGTGCTCCTCCTGATCGCGAATGTAGTTCGCCACCTTGGGTACATTGGATTCGCTCACCGAGAATGCCCCGTACCCCGCCTGCCAGGCAAAGCCCGCCAGTGCCGCATCCTGCGTCTTGATCCATTTGGAGGACGATTTCTTCACATCCTCGACTACCTGCGCCAAGGTGACCGTGCGGCCCATGTTGAAAAGGAGATGCACATGGTCGGCCACCGAGTTGATGAGCACCGCCGGGGAGTTCAGATTCGCCAGCACCGTGGCCATGTACGCATGCAGATCCGGACGCACCGATGGGGAAAGGCAGGGCACCCGTTCCTTGGTGGAGAAAATCAGGTGCACGTAGAGGTTGGCGAGCGATTGCGGCATGGGCGGATGGCGATGCGCGTTGAGGTGGGGCGGGAATGGGAGGAGTTAGGCCGCCCCTTCAGGGCTCCCGAATAGAACCGGGAAAACGAGGCTGGCAAACCCAGGGCGTTGCCCTGGGCTGCGATAGGTCGCACCTTTGGTCCTGGGGGGACGAAACGTTGCGCCGTGACCATCTGAAAACATAGTGCAAAAGCATGTGTTCTATCTAGCCGGAATTATCTCCATAATTTGCACCCAGTCCCGTCTTCCAACTCAGTCGGACTTGAGAGCTATTTTCAATATCTTTATATCTTTCCATGAAGCATTGTTCTCAAATCTATATTTTGGAGTCGGTTGGCTCGCACGATCTCGCAATTAGTCGGTGTGAGGGAAGAGCGTTATCCGAAGCGCTTGTGCTGGCGGGCCATCAGTCATCGTATAAATCTATTGCTAATCGTGAG
>CAILVZ010000083.1 GCA_903837825.1 Akkermansiaceae bacterium
AAACGCCACCCGAAGGTGGCGTTTGCATTTGTTGGTGGAGGCGGGGGAGCGAACTACTGTCGCATCTTTTTTAACGATTTTATCCCGCACGGTAAGTTTAGCCATGGAAATCTACGTGCGATTCGCGTGCCGAAAATTTGGATTCGATTCGACAAGTTGGATTTATCTGGACGCCCTGGCGGTGGTACTAGGAATCAAAGGACGCTTGAAGTCAATCGAAGTCACTCGGTCAGGAGCGGCCGTTCCGTTGGCCTTCGCATAAAAGCCAAGTACGTCGGCTCCCGGAAGTTGAGCGGGTCTTGGTCCAACTCTGCGGAACCCCCTGAGGCGGTGCGGCTGTTCTCGGCTTCGTTGCGATTTTCCGCGGATTGCGAGGTCCCGACACCGAAGTAATGGTGGGAATGGTCGCTCGAAATAACTGAAATTCGCCGCGTCGGCGGATTCGCTTTCGCCGGAGACTGAAATAGACCCACCCTAGGGGATACAGGCGCTATGGTTGGCGGTGTGGATGGTAACGAGGATGACTTACGGCGTCGGTATGACGGATCCACCGGGTTTTAGTTTGGCTTGGCGGAATTCGCGTTCACCCCAGGTGTTTCCGAATACGGTTACATGCACGCAACTTTTTTGGATTTGATTTTTTACGTCCGCTTTCCTCCGGAGGTCATCCATGATGGCGATTTCTCCTTCGTCAATCTGAAGCCCGGGACTCCTGACGATCCCCCCGTAAAATGCGGTTGCAAAAAACCTCAAAACCGCTAATATCTTTTGAGTGTAATCCCTCCGATTCGGCTTTTCAACGGGCAGGATTAAGCCGCAAATTACTGGCCGGATTAGCCCGCGAATTGATCGTGGTGAGTTGCTTTACGAACCCATGGTCGCCAATCAGGTCTTCTGGTTTCTTGTAGTCAGCTAACAGAACTTAGATCAGATTGGCTTGCACAGCTTTGCGTTCGGTCATTGGGTTCTTTGTGGAATGGCAGGTTCCTGCCGTATGACCGGTTACACAAAACTGTTTACACCCTCGGTTTGAATTTTCTCCCCATATTTTCAAGGAGCTCCCGAAATTTCAACGCCTACATTATCAGTTAAGAAGATCAATGACAGCGGCGTAACCACCTTCTTTGCGGTGGGCTCACTTACCATTGAGACCAGCGACATCCTCAGTGAACCGCTCATTTCACACTGCGAAGATCCCGATGGGCCGGTTGTGGTTGATCTTTGTGAAGTTACTTATGTCAGCAGTGCCGGTCTTCGGGTCTTTATGATGGCCGCAAAACGGCTGCGAGAGCGTAACGCCCGACTTCTTTTGCGGCGCGTGCCGCCCGCGACCGTCGGCATTTTGAAGATGACCAACTTCACGCGCTTTCTCGATGTGGAGCCGTTATAGGAAATGGTCATCCAGCCTGATACCTGGTCCTTCGTGCCGGGGGCAGCGGACGTAAAGATTTATCCCATCATCACGCGCCCTTCTATCACCTCCTCGAACAGCTATCTATTAAGCACATCGAAGGCTCTGGTGGTCATCGACCCGGGCGCCAGTGAAGATCAGACCCGCAGAATCAACAACCTGCTTGAGTTGGCGCTGGCGGATCAGGTTCGTCCAATTCTGGTCGTTCTTACGCACTGTCATCAAGATCATTCGCAGGAAGTAGAGAATCTCTCAAAGCTGGGAGAGAACGCACCAATTCTCTGCGTGCACGCCTCTGGCGCCGATGCCTTTGAACGGCAAGACAGAGACCTTACCTTCTGTTCTTATTATCCGTGGACCGCGCAAATTTGCAGTGTTAACGAGCATGCCGTTCGTTTGTTTTCTGAAAACGAGCCACGTCCTCGGATCGTCGCATTGGGAATTCAGCTCATTAACGAGCCCCTGATTCTGCCGTCCGGAGATGTTTTTGAACGAGAGTATTTGCAGATAGGCGAAGAGGCCCGACTGGAATTCCTTCACACGCCGGGCCATTCCGAATGCAGCATCGTGATCAGACTGGGCGATCTTCTTTTTACGGGGGATTTGCCATTCGCCGCCAATCCGGGGCTTTGCGGAATTCACGGGTGGAATCAAGGTGCGCTGCAAAAATCAATCCGTCTTGTCACCCAATTGCTCGAGCACCACGATTCGTGGACCTGCCTGCAAGGCCATGGCGCCGCGCTTTCGAGGGCCGCCATGCTCCAGGTCCTGTCGCGAATGTCCAACGAAACCTCGGATAGAGGAGACGTAGGACAGCTCGATAACGTACGCATCCAAATATTAAAGACTCATCTCAACGAAGTGCTTCAAGAGGCTAGCCATCTCTTCACGATAATCTCGGGACAGCTATATTCCCTTTCTTTTGATCTTGAAACCCTTCAAGAAAATGACGCGAGTGCA
>CAILVZ010000084.1 GCA_903837825.1 Akkermansiaceae bacterium
AAATCTTCGATTTCATCGAATGCTACTACAACACCCAGCGAAAACACTCATCGCTAAAATACCAAACCCCGGCCCAATTCGAGGCCGAGAAACTGTCTCTTAACTAAGCAACAAACGGTCCAAAAATCGGTTGCATCTCAACCTTCCAGCACCGATTCAGAAGAAGGCTAACGAAATGATCGCGAAGTTTTTGAGCGATCCAACGTCACCCGGGTTAAACTACGAGAAGATCCAGGCGGTCAGGGATCAGAAGCTCCACTCGATCCGTGTGGACCAGAGTTATCGTGCAGTTGTCCTGAAGTCGAACGCCTACATTCTGCTCTGGGTGGACAAGCACGACGACGCTTACGAGTGGGCCCGCAAACACAAATCCAGTGTTCATCCCCAATCTGGCGCGATCCAGATTGTCGAGGTGCTTGATACCACGTCTCCCGTCACAGAGCCCACGGCACCAGCATCGATGTCCATTGAAGACGCAACTACGGACATCTTTCTTCGTTTCACCGATGCCGATCTCCGCCAACTTGGTGCTACCGACGAAACCCTACCACTGATCCGTTCTATCAAGGACGATTCCACATTGGTAAAGCTTGAACGACGGTTCACAATGCAGCTTTACGATGCTCTTTTCCGCCTTGCCTGCGGCGAATCTTATAATGAGGTACTTGAGGAGTTGGGAATTGAATCCGGCAAGGAATATGCCACCGATGATTTCAAGGCCGCTCTCGAACTGGATACCAATAAACACAGATTCGCGGTCATCAGCGACGATGCCGAACTGGAGAGCATTCTCAACGAACCACTGGCTTACTGGCGGGTTTTCCTTCATCCGAGCCAGCGCAAACTGGTGCAGGCCGATTTCAATGGCCCTGCAAGGGTTCTGGGCGGCGCGGGGACCGGCAAGACGGTAGTTGCGATGCACCGTGCCAAATACCTCGCTGCCAAATGCACGGAGAACGAGCAGGTTCTCTTCACCACGTTTACCAAGTCGCTCGTACACGACATCAAGAAGAACCTCCAGAAGATTTGTAACTATGACGAGATCAGGCGGATTCAGGTGATTCACCTCGACGCGTGGTGTTCCAATTTCCTCCGCTGTCGGAATTTTATTCGGAAGTTCGCTTATAGCGAGGACCGTCCGCTTCGTGAAAAACTCTGGAAGCAGTCAATCGATGCGACGAATATTGGTGAATTCTCCCCCGACTTTCTGCGCGATGAATGGGATAAGGTAATTCAGTATCATGATGTGTCGGATTTCTCGGGCTACGCGGCGCTTTCACGTCCTGGACGCCATGGACGGCTCAACCGTCCGCAACGCAAAGCCATCTGGCCGATTTTCCAGAAATATCGCTCCCTGCTTGATGAAAACCAACTGTGGGAGCCCCCTGACATGTTCCGCTCCGCCCGTTCGATCCTCGTCAACGAAGGTCTCGATGCCGGTTTCAAGCACATCATAGTCGATGAAATTCAAGACTTCCATCCGCAGGCATTCCGACTGCTCCGTGCCATGATTCCCGCAGAACGCTATCCACAAAACGACCTTTTTCTCGTTGGCGATGGACACCAGAATATTTACGGGCATCACATCATCCTCAGTCAGCTTGGCATTGACATCCGGGGCCGCGGAAGGCGGCTTAAGCTCAATTATCGCACACCCGAGGAAACCCGTCGCTGGGCGGTCTCGATTCTCCAGAATCAGGAGATTAACGACCTCGATGGTGGCAAGGATAACAACCAAGGCTACCACTCCAGCATGTCGGGGCCTGAGCCTGTTTTCGAATCCTTTCAAACCTTCGACGACGAGGTTAAGCACATTGTCGCGTGGCATCGCCGTATCCGAGAATCCAATCGCACCCATGTTGCCTGTGTCACGGTCCACACCAACGAACTACGTCAACAATATGCTCAGGCACTGTCCCGCGAGGGCTGCCTGATTCACGAAATCACCGGAGGATCGATGGATCTCGACGATCCGACTCCGTTGCGAATCGCTACCATGCACCGTATCAAGGGACTAGAGTTTGATCACGTATGCCTCGCAGACTGCTATCCACCAAGAATCGCCAGCCTGCCTCTTGATCGGCAAGCATCGCAACGCTGCCTCCTCCATGTCGCGGCAACTCGGACGAAGAATTCGCTTTTGATTATTCAAAGGAAGTGAAATGCAAAATGCCCACATGGGTAATCAGGGTGGAGCGAGAAGGGGCAGCCCTGCTGCAGCGGAGGAATGGGCTCCATGATCCGGCATTTGCCGGATTGTCGTTTGCCAGATGAAGCTGTATGCCGATTGACACGCCACGCTTGGCGTGAACGCGATCCAGCCACCGCCGAGGCATTTGTTGAAATTCTGCGAGACGCGGGCGTGCTTGTGACCATCGGCGGCAGGGAATATCAGGCGATGGTCTCGCCGAGCGGACTGGCAGTTGATCTTGAGGAAGGCGGCTTCACGCAGGACGGATCCCTGACCGTGAGGCTGCTAGTAGCCCATATAGCAACTCCCCTGCCCGCTCACAACGAAACGATCTTGATCGGTAGCGACCGCCACAAGATCGAAGAGATCAACCGCAAGCCCGGAGATCCAAAGCCAGGTTTTGACACCTTCGCCAACGCATGGACCTCGCAGCGGAAATTCTAGCAGACTTCCAGAACCTTCTCACGGAACACGGCGTGAAGGCCAGGTGGAAATCAATCGACCTACTTGTGTTGGTCAGCCGGGTGCGCAATGAACAACAAATCGACATGGGCGGATTCGTGGAGGCACCCGACCTCAGCATGCGTGTCGTGAAGCGGGCATTTCAATCAGCCACATTACCCAAGTTCGGCGAGCGCATCGAAGTGGACGGCACCGCCTACCGGATTTCCAATGTCTCCGCCCACACCCGCTCGCCGATCCTCAACCTTAGCCTCACCACCACCGATGAGTGACGTTCGCCTAAATACTATCTAGAAAATCCCGATAGAATTCGTTATCGCTATCATTCAAGTCGATACCCCACCTGTCGAAAAGTTTCTCAACCATAACACGGGCAGCGACCGTTGGATTAGAAACCCCGGAAATCCTAGCGCATGATTCCCAATCATATCGGCCCCAATTATCGTCCCATGAAATCCTAATAAGCGCCCAGTCGAATTGTCCTCCCTCCCACGGTAATAGATAGTAGTGATCATCAATCTCCCAGGACGTCCAGTTATCTACCTCGCCTTCAGTCTCGCCAAGCTGGATAGCATCACGGGGAATTTTTTGCTGCATTGCATCAAGTGCATCCTCTCGAGAATATTCATCCTCCTCTTCATTCTCCTCATCTGATTTTTTCGCATCATTAGAAGTGTCGTCTGCCATAAATGGGAGAACGAAAGTTTCGAAATCTATCAATATTTCAGCATCATCTTTCATGGACTGAATTATGACTCAGGAAAATTATTCCTTACAATTATAAAACCCAATCAGCATCTAGAAATATTTCACCACCGATGAATGACGTGCGCTTCACCAGCAAGATGAACGGAACGAGCGATGTGAATCGCCTGCTCAACCGCTACCCGGAAAAAGTGGGCCGCACGCTTGAGTCCTTGGTGAAACAAGAAGCGCGTGGACTGGCGGTGGAACTTGCCCGCAACACGCGACCATTCGGGTTTTCCGAGGCGGCCAAGCAACGCGGCGAAAAGGCAGTGGCGAAGGACATCGGCAAAGTCTTCGCGCTTCCGTCCGATGCGTTCGAGAAAACCAAACTCGCAGACCCAGTCGCCGCAGACAGGTTCTGGGCGAACATTCAGAACCGACGATTCTCCCGTGCGGAAAAAACGCTGCAGTCGTCGAACTCGCTTTGGAAGGATCTATCAGTCGGCCGCCTTGATCCAAAGCTCCACCACCAGAGCCGGAATACCAAAGGCACCGTGACACGCA
>CAILVZ010000085.1 GCA_903837825.1 Akkermansiaceae bacterium
GTTGACCAACGGAATCACCTCGAGTTTCAAGACCACATCTTGGTATTGAATGCTGGTACCCGAACTGTAGCTGCCCGTGCTGGTACCGCCTTGGGTCGGAACAGCGATTCGTTCACCACTCGAGATCATACCTTTCTGGTTGTTCGAAGTAAAAATGCTGGGTCTTGAGAGGACGGTAAAATCGGTCTTGGACTGCAAGGCTCTGACATAAGCACTTAGATTACCAACCGTGCCCAATGCGCGGATTCCGCTACCCGAAAGCGTTGATGGATTAAACTCAGGAAATGTTGTTAAAGTTTTGTTGTCGGTCCCTGTAATAACTGGCGCACTTTTCCCGCCACCACCAATCCCAACGCTTCCAGCGTTGTAGAGATAGTTCACCCCAGTCTCCTGAGATTTACCAAGCGAGATCTGGCCGATCACCGTCGAGATCATCACCTGATCCGGCTTCACATCGATTTGGTCGAGGAGGCGTTCGATGATTTCCAGACCCGATGGCGGGCCTTGGACTACGATCGAGTTGGTGATGTTGTCGGCCACCAACAGGGTGCGTCCTACGAGGACGGACTCCGGAGCGGAGCTGACGTTCGATGCGGTCAAGCCTGCCCCGCCGCTGGAGCTGCTTCCACCGCCAAAGCCCGAGCTGCCACCACCGAAGCTGGAACCTGAGCCGGACATTGATCCGCCGTAGTTCGCGCCGGTGCTGCCGCTTCGGCCGCTACTCCCCGAGGTGCGGGATGATGATGAAGTGCGGGATGAGCCACCCGCTGCTTGAGGTTGAGAGCGGTTGGCAGCTCCCGCCGCACCCCCGGCGGTGCTGCCACCGCCTTCGCCCGTGCCGCCGAACGCCCGGCCTAACGCGTCGCCAGCGATCGGCAAGAACTCTGAGACCGTTAGGAAGCGGAGCTTGCGACGGAGGAAATTTTTCTCACTGGTTTCCACGTCGAATTCGCGGACGAGGCCTTCCACGAACAACAGGTCCACGGGGCGGCCCATGGCGAAAATGCGGTTGGTGCGTGGGTCGGGGATGATTTGGACGGGGGTTTCCTCGCCACCTGCTGAGCTACCTGCGCCCGCCTTGGCGGCGGTGGCAACCTGTGGGGTTGGAACGCCGGGAACCGCAGCGGCGGCGGGCGAATCTGCACGCTGGATGCCAGCGGTTTTTTGGGCAGACTGCTGGGCGTTCAGCAGTTCATTGAGCGTGGTGGCGATTTCCGTCACGTCGGCAAACTGAACCTTGATGAAGCGGGTGGCGATCTGCGAGGACGGCTTGTCGATTTCCTTTTTCAGGTCGATGAGTTTCCGGATGAGCGACGTGTTTTCCGTGATGACCACGGCGGAGGCATTGGGTACTGGGGCGATCGACCCATAGGAGCCGAACTGGCCAATGATCTGGGTGAAGGTATTCACTGCTTCGGCCGGCTTGATGAAGCTCAGCGTCATTACGTAGGAAATCACCGCGTCGCCATCGGGCAGGGGTTTGTTTTCGTTGTAGACGTCGACGCCGCGGCCGGTTGGGCGGATGCCGCCAGTGGATAGCGTGAGGATGTCGAGGGTCGGGTCTTGCTCATCGGGGACGAAAACGAAGTTTTCAATCGTGGCGGCTTTTTTTAGGAGTTCTGCGGCTTGAGCGAAGGTGAGCGGGTCTTGGGGGGTGGCCTCTTGGACGAATGAGAATTCGGCCGTCGAGGCGGCTGCGGAGACGATCACTCGGCGGCCGGTGTATTTCCGGTAGAGCCCGGCGAGTGCGTTGCCGCTGAGTTTCGGCTCGTTGATGTCGGCGGTGATCTTGGTGTCGCCGAGCGGCATGCTGGGTGCGGGAGTTGGGGCGATGGCGGCTTTTACGCTCGGAATTCCGGCGGCTGCGGCCGGAACGACGCCTGGGATGGGAACACCCGGAGGCGGAGGAGTTGCGGTTGCCGGAGCCGCGGGGATTTTGGGGGCCGCTGGGGTTGCGGGAGCCGGAGCCGAAGAAGTGTCAGGCGCGGCGGCCGCGGCGGGAGCTGCTGGAGCGACAGGGCTGACGGGCACAGCGGGTGTTTGAGCGGACGCGGAGACGAGGCCGAGAAGCAGGAGTGCGATGGAGCGATGGCAGGACATGGAGAGAAACAGTTAGAGCAATTTGGAGAATTAGGGGCCTCGGCGGTCCGGGCGTTTTTGGCCAGATTGGCCTGACTGAATTTGGCCGGGCTGGGTTGTCCCTCCAGTTGAAGGAGGGACCACTCGTGGCCGTGGCTGACGTTGAATCTGCGGGTTCGTGACAACGGGTTGGGGCACGCCGGGCTGGACCTGCGGTTGTTGGCCAGGGATGCCGTTCTGCGGAATTTGGCCGGGTTGCGGCGCTTTGGCAGCGGGAGCGGCTACAAGCGATAGAAGTTTGTCGTCAAAGGCAACCGTTCCGACCTTGGTGCCTGATGACATTTTCACGGTTGTTCCCAGTGGGTTACCGTCTTTTCGGATCACCTCGATGATTTTGAATTCCGTCTTGGTGCTGCCGGAGTCGACGGTGATGCGTTCATCGGTTTTTTTCTTGTTGATGAGTGTCACACGGTAGCCGGTGCCGCCGATGGGAGACACCCCGATGAGGGCGTAGTCGTCGAGCGGGTTATTCTCTGGGCCTTGGTCGGACGGTGGCGGCTTGGAGGTGAATGGTGAATTCGTCCACAGCCCCGAGTATCGGCTTAAGGGTGCCTTTTTGGGCAAATCCGCAACAGCCAAGCCGGCGAGGGCGAGGAGCAGGATGACGGGATGAAGTGCCGGAGCTTTCAAGAGTGGGCGAGTTAAAGGGTGGGTGGCACGAACCACTGGTCGATTGTGGCGGTGCAGTCGATCTTGGTGTCGTCTTGGGAGTCAGGCGACATTCGGATTTGGGTGGCGATGCGGAGCTGGTCAGGCATGTTGATGCGGTCGAACCACGTGTAGAGTGCCTGTTCTGTGCCGGTCACGGTGATTTGGAGTTTCGCGCGGTGGTAGTGCTTGCCCTCGGCCGAATCGGTGGGGAGGGGTTTTTGGGATTTGATCGTGAGCCCAGCGGCCTTTGCTTCGCGTTCCGCGAGTTGTTGGAGCGTGGTTTGAACTTCTTGGTTGGCGGTCGGCTGCGGTTCGTGAGCGGCGAGCCATTCCATTTGGTCGGCGATCAATTGGCTGCTTTCCTGGAAGCGCTCTGCGGTTGCGAGTTCTTGGCGGGCCTGTTCTTGGGCCCGAGTCACTTGGAGGCGCTTCGATTTTGCGAAGCCGAACGCGAGGAAATTCAGCACGACAAACCCCGCGAGGGCGAAGAAGAAGAGGAGTTTTTTTTCGCGGAATGACATGAAAGAGAATGACGTGGATGCGGGTGTGCTGACCGAATAATGCCGTGGTGGAGGATTTTTGTCAGTGGAGCTGAAAAATCAGGGGTGCGGGATGTCGCCGCTGAAGACGAATTCCCACCCGCGAGTCGATTGGTTTGGCTCTGGAGTTTGCCAGTCGAACTGGGCTAGATCCGTGTTTTTGTCAAGGTTGAGGCTAAAGCTGTTGACCGCTTGAAGTTGGGGAGCCTCGCCGATCAGCTTGATTTCCGTGCCGCTGATTTCTGCGGTTTTCAGGCGGAGCCCGCTGTTGGACGGGATGCAAGCGGCGATTCGGCTCAGAATATCGACGGGTGAATTCGTCAGTTCGACCGCAGGTGAAAGCTCGTCCCATTTCTCCATGTGGGTCGCGTAGGCTTGCCCTTCCGGGGCGGCGGCGGCGGCTTGCTGCTTGAGCTTTTGAGTCAAGGCGCTGTCCTTCCAGAGGCCATAGCTAAACCAGCCGATGGCGGTGAGGTAAAGGGTTGCGACGGCGGCGACTCCGACCATGATGTTTTGGCGGCGCTTTGCCTCGCGACGGGCGGCGCGGACGTCGGCAGGGAGAAGTTTGCTGATGGGGTCTGGCAGCGTGGGGGCGGGGCGGGCTGAGATTTCTACGGGGGCTTTAAATCCGGCGGCGAGGGCAGCGGGATTTAAGTTTTCCGAGTTCGTCCAAACGACGATGCGGGATGGTTCGATTTCGAGGCCCTGCAGCGAGAGCTGGATGAGCGCCAAGCGGATCTCTCGGGCCAAGGCTTCATCGGGGCTGCTTGAGGTTCCAGAGGTGGCTTGGCAGTAAACCAAATTCCCTTGATGCGAGAGGCTGAAAACCCAGCGGCCGAGTTCCTTCCAAATGGCGAGTGAATCGCCAGCGAGCGGGTAGGCGCGGGCAGAAAGGTCAAAGCTCTTGGGCCCGCGGGATGGCATGTCACCCTCACCTGGGGCACGGAGCAGGACTGAAAGCAGCGCGGTATTTTCCGCTTCACGGGCGATCACGAACAAGTCCGTGAGTTGGCCAGCCATCGGGTCTGGGCGCAATCCGAGGCGTTCGGCATGGAGGGCTGCAAGGTCGGGGAAAAGCGCGGTGTCGTCGCTGGTCACCCGCATGGGTAGCGCGGTGATCGCCTTGACGGGGAAGAGCAGTAGCAAATCGCCGCTGGGAAGATTCGTGAGGTCACCTGGGCGCTCGCACGCGGTGACTTCGTGAAGTTCTAGCGCGGAACCAGTTAGACCAGTCCAGATTTCCCAGCCAGATTCGCCGGGGACAAGAAGCACGTTTTGGGTATTTTTACTCACGGGATGATTTCTTCGGTACGTTCGAGGAGTGCAGGTTTGCCGGTGCGGTTGCGAATGATGATGCTGATCTTGCGCTTCACGCCCTCGGCATAGCCGATGCTTTCCACGCGAGTGGTCGA
The DNA here is from genome assembly GCA_903837825.1 of Akkermansiaceae bacterium. Lineage (GTDB taxonomy): Bacteria > Verrucomicrobiota > Verrucomicrobiia > Verrucomicrobiales > Akkermansiaceae > Luteolibacter. The sequence continues at coordinate 4,742 of CAILVZ010000085.1, forward strand.
ATCGTTGGTGGTGAATCTCCGCGAGAGATCAGGGCGACCTTGTGGGTCTATTCCCAAAAGATCAAGAGCTGCGGAAGCATTTTGAAAAGGAACGTCGTCGCTTGTGTCTTTGATGCCATCCATGCCGGCGACGGTCTCGGGGATGATTTCCGCTTGTTCGGGGGGGATTTCGGCGGCGGCGGCGATCAACTCGGGTGATGCCTCGTTGAGGTCAAGGCCACCACTACTCCACACCGTGAACCAGTTCCGCCAATCGGGACGGACCGCTTCGACCAACTCCATGCCGCGGACGAGGCCCATTTCCGAAAGATCATAAAACGGGTGATTGAATGGCTGGTTGATCCGGCCGATTCCTTCGTAAAACTTTTTCTCAGCACCCTTCATTTGTTCATCGTCATCGGCATCGGTCCAGTCGATGAGAGAATCGACGACCCCTTGGGCAACCGCCACGTCGAGGCCCCAGTTTACAAACATCGAGGTCAGCAATTCCTTGTCGCCCTGCATGAGGATCGAGTTGATGTTGAAGCGCCCGCCTTCGGAAACCACACGGGCCTCAAAGCCTTCTCCGGTCTCCTCATTGAGTTGGCGAAGAATCGGGTCCGAGCGTTTCACCGCGGGGTTCGAGCCAATGGCGATGCCCATTTCTGCCATTTGCCGTGCGCGAGAACCGTGGACCTTGGCAGTTGCGATTTCCATGTCGAAGGAAATGACCCGCAAGGTGGTCATGCAGGCCATTGCGAGGATCGCAATCAACCAGAGCACCGCCATGAGAGCGGCTCCGCGAGGTTTTTGGAATCGAACGGGATGGTGCTTCATCGGCCTACATTTCGGTTAGGAGGTCTAAAACCACCGCCGTTTCCGCCGGGTCGACCGCCATTTCCACCTTGGCGTCCACCGCCATTCCCGCCGGGCCGACCGCCACCGTTTTGGGGAGATCCAGGCACTTGAATTTGAGGCAAGCCCAAGCCACCACCGGCATTTCCACCACCGCTCGCGGGGTCTCCTGGGTTGCTGCTACCGCCGGATTGGGCCATTTGGCGCATGATGACCTCGGGATTTTGCTTGGGTGGGATCCAAAAAATCTGACGGATTTCCTCACCTTTTGCACCAATGGCCATGGTGAGCTCCATTTGGAGAGGCAAGCGGCCTTGGGCGTCCCAGTCGTATTGCCATTCCATCGTCCGGCCATCGAGCGCGCGCCATTCGAAATAGGCAACATCGGTGAGAAGGACGATTTCTGCGAAGGGCGCGGTGTCGGTCGTGCTCCCAAAGGTGGAAGCGGAGCCCTCAAGGATTTCGTTCTCATAGTAACGCAGCACGATGTCGAGATAGCCGCTTCGGCGCTTCACGGTGCTGAGTTGAACGGCCTTGGCGATGCGTGCCTCGCCGCCCCAAGTGAAGCTGAGAGGCACGTTTTGGAGAGTGAGGTCGGACGTGTAGTGTGAGCCGGAGTCCTGAGCTTTTAACTCGAAGCGCGTGTTGCCGGGGAGTGCGGAAAATCGTTGGCTGAGGAGCTCGAAAAATGCTTGGTGGAGCATTTCCTCGTTTTGGGTCTGCACGATCGTGTTGCCGAGTGCCAGCGATGTGCGAGCGGTGTTGAAGACCATCCCGACCAAGATCGACATCAAGCCAATGGCAATCACGAGCTCGAGGAGCGTGAAGCCTGATGGCTGGTTTTTGACAGGATGGTGGATCATGGCTGGTACATTCGGCCATAGCGCCAAGTCTCGACATCGCGCTGCTGCAATTGCCCATCAGCACGCCACCTCGCTTCCACCTTGATGGCAAACATTTCCTGGAGAAGTTGTCCTTCATCATTTTCCAGTTTATCGAGCGGGGTGACCGAGGTTTTAAGCTCGATGCCCGTTTCGCCGACGGATGAGGTGACCTCCCCTTCTTCGAGCACGGGGAGGGACAGGGTCTCGTCGAGGGCGCTGTCAAGGATCCGAGTGATTCGTAGCTCGTTTTGCGCCATCTGCGCGGCAGCAGCCATCCGATGAAGTGCCACGGCGAAACCCGTGGCAGCGATGCCGAATACGCCCAGCGCCAGAATCACCTCAAGGAGGAGAAATCCGCGTCGGCCGTGCTGGATCGGTTGCTTCATCGGGCTTCGAGCGAACTTTCGCGAATGGTTGCAGTAAGCGGGTGGTAGGTGTCTTCTGACCAGCTTTTCGGGAGGCTGAGCCGGATCGAAATCGGTTCACAGAGACCGTCTGGGTCAAATCGCCAGACCTGCACCGCATTTTTGGTGGTCGGGAGCCATGCGTCCGCGTTCCAGTGCCGGATGAAAAGGACCATGTCGCCGCTGAGATTCACTTGGTTCTTGCCGCTGACCTGATCCAATTCTGGGGCAGAAACTGGCGGAAGCGTGCGCGAGTTTTTTTTCTGGATGATTCCTGCTTGGGCGAGCGGGAGAAGCCGCACGATGCCCTCCCGGAACTCCAAGGCGTACGAAGTTTGGTGAAGGATGGCGGAGGCGCGGGCCTTTTTCGCCAAGAGCTCGATTTCCCCCGAAGTGTTGCGCAGCGCCCGTTCATCAGACGAGGAGATCATGAACCCGACCGCGCCGGCCATCACTACGGCGGCGATGGCGAGAACCATGACGATTTCGATCAGCGTAAAGCCTCGCTGCGGCTTAATCGTCCTGACTGCTAAGATCATCTGGGGTGCCTTCAATGCCGTCTTCGCCCTTGCTGAACATTTCGAAGTCATTTGCGCGCTTCTTGCCAGGGAAACGGTATCCGTACTCGGTACCCCACGGGTCCTTGGGAACCTTGCTCATCACTTGGACCCAGCGGCGTGGGACTGGAGTGCTGGAGGGCTTAGTCACCAAGGCGTTAAGCCCCTGCTGAGTGGTGGGGAAGGAGCCGGCATTGAGTTTGTACATGGCCAGCGCGCTCTCGAAGCTTTTGAAATCCGACTCCACTTGGCTGAGTTTGGCCGAGTTGCCGATTTTGTTCATGGAGAAGATCGCGCCACCGAGGATCATGGCGATGATTCCAAGGACGATCACCATTTCAAGGAGGGTGAATCCAGAGTTGCGGCGGAAGCGGGTTGAGGATGAGTGAATTTTCATGGATTGGAGGCTTGAAAGAGCCTTGCAGGGATCAAAACACCATGCCACTCAAAAATTGTCGGCAAATTCGCGCAAAGATTGGCGATCTCGGTTGGGAATTTCTTGCCAGTTGGGTCAGATTCTCCCAACTCTGCTCGTACACCAGACCATGAACAAAGTTCTCATCATCGGAGCCGGCGGAGTCGGCAGCGTCGTCGCCCACAAATGCGCCATGGTTCCCGAAGTCTTCGGGGAGATCACCCTTGCCTCGCGGACCCTTTCAAAATGCGACGCGATCGCCGCTGAGGTGCTCAAGCGCACGGGCCGCACGATCGGCACGGCCAAGGTGGATGCTGACAACGCCGAGGAAACCGCCGCGCTCATCCGGAAAACGGGCGCGACGTTGTTGATCAATGTGGCACTGCCCTACCAGGACCTCAACTTGATGGATGCCTGTTTGCTTGCGGGTTGCGACTACATGGACACGGCAAACTACGAGCCGCTCGACGTCGCGAAGTTCGAGTACTCGTGGCAATGGGCTTACCAAGAACGCTTCGAAAATGCCGGGCTCTCGGCGCTGCTCGGCTCCGGATTTGACCCCGGCGTCACCAATGTCTTTACGGCCTGGGCACTCAAGCACCACTTCGACGAGATCCACACGCTCGACATCATCGACGTCAACGGCGGAAATCACGGCAAGGCGTTTGCCACGAATTTTAATCCGGAAATCAATATCCGCGAGGTCACCGCGGAGTGCCGCCATTTTGAAAACGGTGGCTTTGTCGAAACCGCGCCGATGTCGATGCACCAAGCGTTCACCTGCCCAGATGGCGTGGGAACTTACGAAATCTACCGGATGTACCACGAGGAGCTCGAGTCGCTCGTCAAACACATCCCAACCCTCCAGCGCGCCCAATTCTGGATGTCATTCTCGCCCAACTACTTAAAGCATCTTGAGGTGCTTCAAAACGTCGGCATGACACGGATCGATCCCGTGATTTACCAAGGGGTTGAAATCGTCCCACTTCAGTTTCTTAAGGCGGTCTTACCCAATCCAAGTGATCTTGGCGAGACGACCAAGGGCCGCACGTGCATCGGCAATGTGATCACGGGGGTCAAAAATGGAGCGCCTAAGGCGATTTACATCTACAACATCTGCGATCACGAAGCCTGCTTCGCGGAGGTGGGCTCACAGGCGATTTCCTACACGACCGGCGTTCCGGCGATGATCGGTGCCAAGCAATTGCTCACCGGCGACTGGCGGAAATCGGGGGTGTGGAACATCGAGCAACACGACCCAGACGCTTTTATGGCAGACCTCAACGGGCATGGCTTGCCATGGAAAGTCATCGAGTTGACCCAAGAACAAGCGGCGGGCTTTCAAGTCGCCTAAGCCACGGATCCCAATCTCCGACCTTTGATCGCCAAGCCCATGAGCTCTAACATGATCGATACCACCGAGCGCTTGGCCAGCCATCTCGAGGCCAGCCGAATGGGGGCGAAACACCCGATTTGCGCCATCGACACCGAGGCAGACAGCTTGCACCGCTACCGCGAATCGCTTTGTCTCATCCAATTTGCGGACCGCCAGCAGAGCGTGCTGATCGATCCCCTCGCGATCCAGGATTTGTCATCGTTGGGCGAGTACCTATCGGTAGCGACCGTCTGGATGCATGGCGCAGACTACGACATGACCATGTTCAAGCGCCAGTTCGGCGCGCTTCCCGCAGTGGTCTATGACACCCAAATTGGCGCCCGGCTGCTCGGAGCTCGGCGATTTGGCCTCGGCGACCTTGTCAGCCAGTTTTTCGCCGTAGAACTCTCGAAATCCTCGCAAAAGGCGGACTGGGGCAAGCGCCCGCTCTCCGAAAAAATGATCGAATACGCGCTCAATGACGTGAATTACCTCCTCGAAATGGGAGACATGATCGTTGCGGGCTTGAAGGAAAAGGGCCGGTATGAATGGTTTGAAGAAAGCTGCCTCGCCGCCCGCCAAAAGGTCCTCGATCGAGACGATACCAAAGAGGAAAGCTGGCGCGTTCAAGGATCGGGCAAGCTCGATGGCTATGGGCTCGCCTGTCTTCGTGCCATCTGGCAATGGCGCGACGCCGAGGCCAAGGCGTGGGACAAGCCGTCATTCATGGTCGCTCCGAACCGCCAACTGCTCGAGTGGAGCATCGATCTGGCTGCGAAAAAATCCATCACGCTACCGCATCACTTCCGGCCCGAGCGCACGAAGCGATTTCATGCCGCACTCGCTGCTGCTGAGGCACTTCCCGAATCCGCATGGCCAGATCGCCCGAGCAGCAAACGACGCAAGCGAGACCGCGATTTTGAAAGCAAGGTGGATGGGCTCATCAAAGTCCGCGAGGAGGCGGCTGCCAAACTCGACATCGAGGGTTCGCTGATCGCGCCACGTGCCGTCTTAGAGTCCCTCGCAGCAGGCGAGGCAGAACCCGCTGAGGTGCTGCTTCGCTGGCAGCGTGAGTGCCTCGGCATGATCGCCTGAAGCTCGTGCGGATGACCTAAAGTGTTGGGGGGCGTTTTTTATCGCGGCGGCCTGTTTTTTCGACGAAGTTCCTTGTCTCCGATGGCAGGATTTTAGAGCCTCTGGTCGCACTATGTCCGAGACTTCGAACGAGCCACAAAAAGCTGAGACCCAGGTTGCCTCAGCGCAGGTTTATGATGCCGCCCAAATCGATAAGCTGGAAGGCCTCGATGCGGTTCGTAAGCGCCCTGGAATGTACATTGGTGACCCCGATGAACGCGGCCTCCATCACTGCGTTTTCGAGGTTCTCGACAACTCAATCGATGAACACCTCGCTGGCTACTGCAGCAGGATCAAAGTGGCAATTCATGTCGATGGCTCGGTCTCGATCGCGGATAATGGCCGCGGCATTCCTGTGGACATGCACGCCAAGTTCGGCATGCCCGCCGTGGAACTGGTGCTCACGAATCTCCATGCCGGTGGAAAGTTCGGTCAAGGCGCCTACAAATACTCCGGCGGACTCCACGGCGTCGGTGCGAAGTGTGTCAACGCTCTATCCGATTGGTTCAAGGCCGAGATCATGCGAAACGGCAAGGTTCACTTGATCTGCTTCGAACGCGGCAAAACCACCGAGCCTCTTCATGTCATCGGCGATGTCGATCCCTCGAAAACGGGAACGATGATTACCTTCTTCCCCGATGCGACGATCTTCGTCGACACCATCGAATTCAAGTTTGACCGCCTCGCCACCCGCCTCCGCGAACTGGCATTCCTCAATCCTGGCCTCACCATCGACCTCGAGGACGAACGCCCCGAGTCCGCAAAAAAAACGACCTTTTTCTACTCGAAGGGGATCCAAGAATTTGTCGCGCAACTCGGCGAAAACAAAACCCTCATCCACGACGACCCCGTCATCCTCCACGGAAAGCGCGCGATCGATCTGGATTACGACGGCAAAAAAACGACCGACGATGTCTTCGCCGACGTGGTGTTCCAATACAACGATTCCTACAACGACCAGATTCTTTGCTTTGCCAACTCGATCCCTAACGGCGATGGCGGCACGCACCTCACCGGATTCCGCACCGCCCTCACCCGCGGAATCAACCAATACGCCAAGGCAAATAAAATCCTCAAGGATAAGGACCCCGCTCTAACGGGTGACGATGTTCGCGAAGGTCTCATTGCGATCATCTCGGTGAAAATGCCGAACCCGCGCTTCAGCTCGCAGACCAAGGACAAATTGGTCAACAGTGAGATCGAAGGCGTCATTTCCTCGATCGTCTACGAAGGGCTGATGCAGTTCTTCGACGAAAATCCCGCACTCGCAAAGCGCGTGATCGAGAAGTCGGTCAATGCCGCCCGTGCGCGTGAAGCTGCTAGAAAAGCCCGCGAAACCGTCCGCAAGTCCGCCCTCTCCGGCGGTGGCCTGCCAGGCAAACTCGCCGATTGCTCAGAGCGCGACCCTGCAAAATCCGAACTCTACATTGTCGAAGGTGACTCTGCAGGTGGCTCGGCGAAACAAGGCCGCGACCGTCGCACCCAAGCGATCCTTCCGCTCCGCGGCAAACTCATCAACGTGGAAAAATCACGCCTCCACCGCGCGCTTCAAAACAAGGAAATCCAGTCGATGATCACCGCCATCGGTGCAGGCATCGGCGATGGCGAACAAGAAGGTGCCTTCAACATCGAGAAAGTCCGCTACCACAAAATCGTCATCATGACCGATGCCGACGTCGATGGTTCCCACATCCGCACGCTTTTGCTGACGTTCTTCTGCCGCCACATGCCGGCCTTGGTGAAAAGCGGCTACCTCTACATCGCGCAGCCACCGCTCTACCTCGTTAGCCGCAAGAAACGCCAAGAATACGTCCAAGACAACGACCAACTCAACCGCATCCTCATCGACCTCGGTGCGGGCGAGGTGGAACTCCGGACCTACGATCAATCTCGTAGCTTCACGGCAGACGAACTCAAGGTGATCCTTGAAAACCTCTCATCACTTTCACGCTTCTCTACGACCATCGAGGGCAACGGCGGCAATTTCAAAAACTACCTCGCCGCCCGCGTCAATGGCGCACTTCCCGAGTTCATGATCCGAATCCGGACAGGGAACGACGAGGCTCTAACGTATTTTTCGAAAGAGGCTGATCTCCGCGCGTTCGCCGCTCAGAATCGGGATCTTCGCTTGTTCGACGAGATTCTAACCGAAGAGGAAATCGCCGCGCAAGCTGGCCCATCCCGCCGCGCAAATCTCTACGAACTCCATGAGTCCCACGCCATCGCCCGCATCTTTTCGCGCCTCACCGAATGCGGCATCGATACGACGGTGTTCTTTAATGACGATGTTCCGCTTTTCGAGCTACTCGAAGGCGACGGAGACAAACAAAAGATCACCCCGGTCTTTGCCGTCCCAGAAATTCTTGCTAGAGTGTTAGAGATCGCTAGCCGCGGCGTGCAGATCAAACGCTTCAAGGGTCTTGGTGAAATGAACGCCAAACAACTCTTCGAGACCACCATGGACCCTGAAGTCCGCCAGTTCCTCCGCGTCCGACTTGACGAAGACAATGCCGTGGAAGCTGACAAGATGTTCGACGTCCTCATGGGCGACATCGTCGAACCTCGCAAACGCTTCATCGAAGACAACGCTCTCAACGTGCGCAACCTCGACGTTTGACAGATCGCTGACCTCACTCGCGCCTGACCCCACTTTTACACCATGTCTGAATCTAACATCAAACCGATCAACGTCGCCGAAGAACTTTCGAAGTCCTTCTTGGAATACTCGATGTCGGTGATCATTTCCCGTGCGCTCCCAGATGTGCGTGACGGCCTGAAGCCGTCCCAACGCCGGATCCTTTACGCGATGCGCCAACTCGGTGTCGGCCCGGGGAAGGCTCACGTCAAGTGCGCCAAGATCGTCGGTGAAACGATGGGTAACTTCCACCCTCACGGCGACATGGCAATCTACACGACCCTCGTCAACATGGGTCAGCCATGGACGATGCGTGAAATGTTGATCGATGGCCAAGGAAACTTCGGATCGGTGGAAGGCGACTCAGCGGCTTCGATGCGTTACACGGAAGCGCGCCTCCACGCGCTTGGGATGGCGATGATGGACGACCTCGATAAGGAAACCGTCGACTTCGTGCCGAACTATGATGGATCGCAGAATGAACCATCGGTCCTGCCATCGGCATTCCCTAACTTCCTCGTCAATGGCAGCACCGGCATCGCAGTCGGCATGGCCACGAACCTCGCATCCCACAACCTCGGTGAGGTGGTCGAAGCGATCTGTGCGCAGATCGACAATCCGGAAATCACGCTGCCGGAGCTGATGCAGCACATGAAGGGGCCGGATTTTCCAGTCGCTTGCGAGATCCGCGGCATTCGTGGCATCGAGGAATATTTCCGCACCGGTCGTGGCTCGATGCGCATGCGCGGCAAAATGGAAATCGAGGAGAACGCTGCCGGTCGCTCGTTCATCATCATCCGCGGTGTGCCGTACGGAGTGAACCGCGCGACGCTCCAAGAGCGCATCGCAGAACTGGTGAACGAGAAAATTCTCACCGGCATCTCAGGCATGCGCGACTTGTCCGCCGAGGACACCTGCATCGAGATCGAACTCAAACGCGACGCCCGCCCGCAGGTGGTCATGGCGCAGTTGTTCAAACTCACTTCCATGGAGACTTCGTTCTCCGTGAACATGCTGGCGATCCACAAGAATCGTCCGAAACAACTTTCACTCAAAGAAGCGATCGACGCCTACATCGAGCACCGCCGCGAGGTGGTGATCCGACGGACTCGCTATCTGTTAGGAAAGGCAGAGGAGCGCGCAGAGCTGTTAGAAGCCTTCTTGCTCGCCCTTGGGCACCTCGACGATTTCATCAAGATCATCCGCTCGTCGAAAAACCGTGATGAGGCACGCGAGCGGCTTTCCGCCTACAGTTTCCCAGTCGCCACCGCCGAGGCACTTGGCATCATGATCCGCTCGCAAGCGTCGGTTTCGGGTGAAACTTACACTTTCAGCGAGCGTCAAGTGAATGCCATCCTTGAGCTTCGCCTCTATCAACTCACCGGCCTCGAGCAGGATAAGGTGAAGGGTGAATACGATGCGGTGCTTGCAGACATCAAGGACCTGATGGACATCCTTGCCCGCGAGGAACGTGTCCTCATTATCATTAAGGACGAGCTCCGCGTCATCAAGGATCGCTTCGCCACGCCTCGGAAGTGCGAGATCGTCGCCGAAGTCGGCGAGGTCGCCATGGAGGATCTCATCGCGAACGATGCGATGATCGTCACTCTTTCTCATCGGGGCTACATCAAGCGCACTCCCTCAAGCGAATACCGGGTCCAAGGCCGAGGCGGCAAGGGACTCAAGGGAATGGAAACGCGAGGCGCGAAGAAGGATGGTGAAATCGATTTCATCGAGCACCTTTTCAGCGTGCAGGCTCACGATTACTTGCTCTTTTTCACCAACACGGGTCGGATGTATGTCGAGCGAGTGTATGAACTCCCCGAGGGTTCCCGCACGGCGATGGGCCGCAGCATCCAGAACGTTCTCAACCTCAAACCGGAGGAGAAAATCGCGGCATTGCTCCGACTCGAACGCACGGTGGATGAAAATGGCAATGATATCACGTTCCGCGAGGAAGCGGGCTTTGTCTTCTTTGCGACCCGCAGCGGCAAGGTGAAGAAGACTGCAGTGAATGATTTCAGAAATTATCGCAAAGATGGAATCATCGCAATCAATCTCGAGGAGGACAACGAGCTGATCGGTGTTCGTCTAACATCTGGCTCGGATGAGATCATTCTCGTGACCCATGAAGGGATGAGCCTAAGATTCCATGAGGACGATACCCGCGCTCTTGGCCGTGGCACCGCAGGAGTCATGGGAATCCGGCCGAACGATGGGGATTTCGTGATTGGCCTTGCGCGGGTCACTCAAGGATCGACCCTTCTAGTGGCATCGGAAAACGGCATCGGAAAACGCACCACCTTTGAGGACTATCGTCTCCAATCCCGCGGTGGCAAGGGCATCATCACCATGAAGGTCACGGAAAAAACGGGCCCAGTGGTCGGCGCGGTGACGGTGACCGAGGAGGACGAGCTCATGCTCATGACTTCAAGCGGACAAAGTATCCGGATCCGTGCCGCCGAAGTCCGCGAAACTGGCCGCAATGCTCAAGGCGTCAAGCTCCTCACGCTCAAGACTGGCGAAAAACTTCAAGACATCTCGATCGTCATCCCTGACGGCGAAGATTCGACTGATGCATCGGCAGACGGCGCTCCAGCAGTGGAAGTGGACCAAGGCGGCGAGGAAGAAGCCACCGAGTGAGCCTCGCGAGCGGTTAGGGATTTTCAGCGAGCCAAGCATCCATGCCGCCCGCCACGTTTTTGACGTGGGTGAATCCGTGGTCTAACAAAAACTGCACTGCCTTGGCGGAGCGGCCACCCGCCTTGCAGTGGACCAAGATTTCCTTGTCCTTCGGAAGACTTCCGATGTGCTCTGGCAGCGTTTGCAATGGAATCAAGCGCGAGCCCTCGATGTGTGCCACAGCATGTTCAGCTGGCTCGCGCACATCGATGAGGAGTCCGTCGAATGGTTGATTGAGGATGCTACGAAGTTCAGTGGTGGTGATGGAGTCCATGGTGGCTGGGGTGAGGTTGCAAGGGTTCGTTGAAGTGGTTTCAGCGTTGGATACTTGATGAATGTCGGGCCGGTTCCCGCACAAGCGGCATTGCGGGTCGCGGTGGATCTTGAGTGTCCGAAACTCGCTGTTGAGCGCGTTATAGCAGGTGAGTTTGCCCAAAGGAATCTGGCCAATGCCGAGAATCAGCTTGATCGTCTCCATCGCTTGAAGCGACCCGATGATCCCAGGCAAAACGCCTAACACCCCGGCCTCGTGACACGATGGAACGCTACCCGCAGGCGGCATTTCGGGTAATAAACAACGATAACATGGTCCGCCGAGGTGCGGCGCAAATACGGCCGTTTGACCTTCAAAGCGGTGGATCGCGCCATAGACCAACGGTACATGCTGGAAAAATGCGGTATCGTTTGTTAGAAATCGGGTAGGGAAATTGTCAGAACCATCTAACAGCACATCGTAGCCAGCAGCGATCTGCATGGCGTTTTCAGGCGCGAACCTCACGGGGTGGGTTTCGATGACGATGTGAGGGTTTACCTCGCGTAGCCGAGCGACCGCGCTCTCGAGCTTGGGCTTTCCGATCCATGATTCGCCGTGGAGGATCTGCCGCTGGAGGTTTGAGGCATCCACAAGGTCGGGATCGACCAAACCCAGTTTTCCCACGCCGGCAGCTGCGAGGTAGAGGGCGGCGGGTGAACCGAGGGCGCCGGTACCGATCAACAAGACTGCCGCATGCTTCAAGCGCAGTTGGCCAGCCTCACCCACTGCTGGGATGAGCAGGTGGCGTGAGTAGCGGAGAAGTTCCGCAGCGGAAAGTCCGTCGGGCATGGCAAAGCGAGTTTGCAGCGAAATCGCCAACGATCAAAGGCCGAAAAACCAGTCGCCCAAACAAAGCCCCCTGATCGTTCAGCGCTGGACCTCGCGCAGTGGGAAAATTTTCACCTCCACGGGCGCCGCGGTGAGGATGGATGCGGGCGGGCCACTGGGAGGGGGAAATCCATCGAGTCGGAGCGGTTCTGTCGACCACTTGGTGCAGCCACCCGTCGCAATGTGGTAAGGTTCATGGTGGACACGTCCACAAAACAATCGTCCGGCAGGACTCGCACAAAATAGCAGATATCGCTCGACTAAGAACCATTCGAGCGAACCAAGCCTGGCCTGTTGAGTATCGTTGGCGATGGCATACTCAAAATTTGCATCGGTCGCGCCATGTGATTTTCGCTGGCATGAATATTGGATTTGGCCGTCAGTTCGGCTGCATTCCATCACCGCGTGCTCATAGGGAAGATGAAAGGCACGCCGAGCGATCCCGACCGCCAGCGGTTGGCTGCAACTTAACGAGAAAAACCAAACCCCAGGATTTCCAAAATCATCATGGACATAGGTGCGGACATTCAACTCTAAGAACCATGAAAGCCATGGCAATGGTGGCAAGCCAACGGGTCGGACGCGTTGCATTGAAAATGGAACCACCCCGATCCATGCATTGCCCTCGTAGGTATCCACATGGAGTCCCGCTGGCAGACGGGCTCGAAGCAAGGCGGGGTCGATCGGCCAATGAAGGAACAACAAGTCTGCCCACCGCTGGCGCATGACTGGCCGACTATTAGACATCTCGCGTGCCGCAAGTCTTTGCTCGAGGGTAGGATGGATCACTGGCACCACATGAGAATGATCGATTGGGCCAGAGACGCCATTCTTCATTTCACGAGAGTCTTGCTGCCAATAATTCCCGCTGGAAAATCAACTCCTTGGGTAAGTCGTCATAGAGGTCGATGAAAAGTTCGCCCTGGCTCACCAGCTCGGCCTTCCACTCGGCACGATTGAAGGCCATGACCTTGTCGTAATCCTCGCGAGTGAAACCCTCAAGCCCCTCGATGTTGAAATCCTCGAACGCTGGGGTCCAACCGATTTGCGTCTCATAACCTGCTGCATTTCCATGGCAACGTTTCACAATCCACTCGAGAACGCGCATGTTATCTCCATAGCCAGGCCACAAAAACTTTCCGTCATCGCTCTTCCGGAACCAATTCACATGGAAGAAGCGCGGAAGGTTGGTGATGTAGCGACGCATTTCTAACCAATGCCCAAAGTAAGCACCCATGTTGTATCCACAAAATGGAAGCATCGCCATCGGGTCCCGACGGACCTTGCCAATGATGCCAGCGGCCGCCGCAGTCATTTCCGATCCCATCGTGGCTCCCACATAAACTCCGTGGCTCCAGTTGAATGTTTGATAGATGAGAGGCATGGTCGTCGGGCGGCGCCCACCAAATACGATCGCGTCGATCGGGACGCCTTCTGGATTCTGCCATTCGGGATCGATGGTCGGGCACTGCACTGCGGGTGCCGTGAAGCGTGCGTTCGCATGCGCAGCAGCACGCCCACAATCTGGCGTCCAGTCTTGGCCCGTCCAGTCGATGAGATGTGCAGGTATCTCAGGAGTCATCCCTTCCCACCAAACATCACCATCATCGGTGAGCCCCACATTGGTGAAAATCGTGTTTTCCTTCATCGACTCCATCGCGATCGGATTGGTCTCGTATGCGGTGCCTGGGGCGACGCCGAAGAAGCCGGTCTCTGGATTAATCGCGTGGAGCTTGCCATCTGCATGAGGCCAAAGCCATGCGATGTCGTCGCCCACAATGGAGGTCTTCCATCCCGCATCAAGATAGGCCTTGGGCGGGATCAGCATCGCGAGGTTGGTTTTACCGCAGGCAGATGGAAATGCAGCGGTGATATAAGTTCGGGTACCATCGGGCGCATGAATCCCAACAATCAACATGTGCTCCGCCATCCAGCGATGTTCGCGAGCGATGTTCGATGCGATGCGCAGCGCAAGACATTTTTTCCCTAACAGCGCGTTACCGCCATAGCCGGATCCATAGGACATGATCTCACGAGTCTCGGGGAAATGAACGATGTATTTGTCATCATTGCAGGGCCAACTGGTGTCAGAGGCGCCATCCTCGAGTGGTGCACCCACGGAGTGGAGGCAAGGAATGAACTGCCCATGGCCATCACGCTTTTTGACGACGGCGCCGCTCGCTTCGTCTTCAAGTTGCTTGAGAACCCTGGCTCCCATGTGGCACATGATCCGCATGTTCACAACCACGTACGGACTGTCAGAAATCTCTACCCCGATCTTCGCCAGTGGAGAGTCCAGTGGGCCCATGCAAAATGGAATGACATACATCGTCCGGCCCTTCATGGACCCTCTGAATTTGCTCGTCAGCAGAGCGCGCATGTCGACCGGGTCTGCCCAGCGGTTCGTTGGTCCCGCTTGATCCGAGCGCTTTGAGCAAATGAACGTGCGCTCCTCCACTCGGGCGACATCCGATGGAGTGGAACGCGCAAGGAAGGAATTCGGACGTTTGGCGGGATTCAGTCGGGTGAAAGTGCCGCGCTCGACCATCAATGTAGTCAGCCGATCCCACTCTGCCTGCGACCCGTCACACCACTCAATCGCATCAGGTGTGCAAAGGGCTGCAATTTCATTCACCCACTTGAGAAGGGGCACGTGGGTGGTTTCATGAGAAGCAGTCATTGAACTTGATTTAACCAAAGATGGGCCAAATTGGCAATCCATTGGTGCTACAAAAATCTGAGCGTTTTGTAATCTCTGAAATCTAGCGGCACTGAATTATCCGTTGACCAAGATGCTCTCCCTGAAGCGCGTTGAGACTAAGAGGCACACCACTTCAGCATCAGGGTAGGCGATTTGCATCACTTGCTGATAGGCAAGCATTTGTTGCGAATATCGCTCCACGAGCTCTTCAATCCGCTCGACGCCATCGGTTTTGTAATCAATCACCTCAACCCGATTCACGAGTCCCGCAACGTCGCGGTGCAGGTGAAGCCGATCAATCACCCCGCTTAGCCAGGCGTTGTCGACGATCGCGTCAATCGGCTGCTCACAGAATAAATCGATGGCTTTTCCATTGCGTTTGAAGAGCTCGCGCAGACACGGTGTATCTAACAATTCTGCGACCAGTCGGCCTGCATCGTTTCTTGGAAGCGTTGGTGTTACCTCATCCACCCAGCCGACTTGCTCAAATGCGGCGTGAACTTCGCTGCCAAATTTCATGCCGCTCCCAGAGTGAGTGACTGACTTGTCCGCACTTTTCTTTAAGCCGCTTGGCGTCGTTCGCCCTCGGCGAGTGATGCCCGGTGCGAGTGCCTTGTGGCTTGAGGCGGAACTTGACGGGTTCGCTTGCACAACAAGATCCACCCAGTCAGGCCGACCTGTCTGATAGAAATAATCCGTCGGGCTATTGTTCGCAACCGAGGCGAGCAGCCAATTTGAAAGGGTTGGCTTGTTGGTGTCTTTTGATTTTCCGGGAGCTTCTAGCAAAATATAAAGCCCACGCTTCGCTCGGGTGATCGCCACGTAGAGCATGCAGATCGCCTCATAGCGTTGGGTCATCGCCCAGCGTGACTCAGCCTCAACCATCTCAGGGATCAAGTCCCGAGCCCACTTCGGCGGTGTCTGGCTGATCCAATCAGAGTGTTCTGCAACCTCAAATTTCTGAGTTTGCGGAATGGTTTCATCAGGAACATCAGGCAATACGACGACGTCGAATCCGAGTCCCTTCGACTTGTGAATCGTCATGACTTGAACGGCGGCTCTCCCTGGGCTTTGTGAAACTTCAAGGTTTGCAATCCAATCTGCCGCTTTCTGGGAGGTGGCACCCCCTTGAGCGTCGAGCTTTGCCAAAGCCGCCACGATGTCACCCGCACGCCTCCGACCAAATTCTGACCACTCGGTCCACACTTCCCGGATCACCTCATCCACCATCCCCGCAAATCCGATGGTTGCGGCAGTCTCTAACAGTCGCTCCCATGATTGCTGCCACGTCTCTCCAAATTTCGCTGTGAGCACCGGCCCGATGGGTGACATCTCGATCACTTTTTTGGCAAAGGCATCGGACGGATCGGCCAACCATTTGAGGAGATGCGAGAGCGCGACGCCCACCGGATTATCCTTACTTGGCTGACGCGCCCCTTCTTCAATCACATCGAAACCCTTCATCCGCAGATGGTCGGCGACCTTCCGCATCGTGGCATTGGTCCGCAGAAGAACGCCACAAGTATGATTTTTCTCACCCACTCCCAGTTCTAACAGTAACTCACTGAGTCGCTCCAAGCGTTCGTCGATTTTGCCTTCGACGATCTCAACCCGCGCCTCACCTCGCTTGTCGGGTTCTGCCAAGCGTTTGGCAGATGTGTGTGGTTGCCATTCCCATTTTGGATCCGTCTCGCCAAAAAATTGACCTAACGCGGTTGGGTCGCCGCAGACGCAGTTCACCAGTTCCAAGACCTCGGGGCACGACCGCCACGAGTCCGCCATTTCTTCTTTGGCCAAGCCGTCGCCATACTGATCGATGATCTTGTCAAACAGTCGAACATCTCCGCCGCGCCAGCCATAGATTGCTTGCTTGCGGTCTCCAACAATGAAAACGGTGCGCTCATCACTTGAAAAAGCCTCATCGACTAGCGGTGATAAGCCTGTCCAATCGCTTTGGCTGGTATCTTGGAATTCATCTAACAGCCAATGGTCGTAGCGAGCATCAAGCCGGAAATCAATGGCCTCTCGCGTCAACCGATCCTTTTCGCTATAGCGCCATCTGCCCATGAGGTGCTTGATGTCGTCAAATCCAAGCAATCCTCTGCTGCGGAGTTCGGATTCGCAGCGTTCGTCGTAGATCGAGATGATCTCCCACACCGCGCGGGTCCGCTGCAAAGCTGCGGCCATCTCGCAACGAGCAGCTAGCAAAACCATTTCCCTAAGCGCGTCGCCCGAAGGCCCGCCGAAAACGAATTCTTTGAAATACTTCAGTTGGAGTGGGCCGATGGGTCCATTCGCTTCGGATAGAATACTTAATAACAAACTCTTTGCGTCTCCGAGGCTGCCGCTGCCAATGGTGTGTTGTGCGATGGTGTTGATCGCTTCTTCCATTGCATCCCGCTGACGTTTCTCGGTGTAGGTGACACCATCTAGGCCACGCATGACACTGGCCATTAGACCGTGCTTTTTGGCTTCCCAATCTGCGATGTCCACGCCCGCGAGCTGGGCAGGCCCCCAGTCGGACTGGTGGGTATTTCGAAAAATTCCCTGCCAAACCCGCACAAATTTCCGCAGGCCTTCGATCACCCCTTGGTTCTCCTTCCCCATGGATGCGCGACGGAATGCATATAGAAATTCATCAGCACCTCCATCTTCGATTTCCTCGCTGAGAATGTTGGTGAGAATCTCGTTCGTTGCCGCAACCGCCCTTGGACCCTCTAACAGATCAAATTTTCCACCCGTTACGCCAAACTCGTATTGGAACCCGCGAACCATTTTGGAGAAAAAGCCATCCATGGTTCCGAGCATCATGTTCGGCAGTGCCCGAACCACTCGTTCGAGTGACTTGCTAAAATCGGCGTTGGGTTGTTGGATGGCCCTGAGAAGCTCATCCGCTTTTTCAGTGTCCTTGGCAGCCTTTGCCAGCTTGATCAACACTGAGTCGGAGAACTCGCCCGCAGCCTTGCGGGTGAAGGTCAGGGCGACGATCTTCGAGGGGTCTTCACCACGCTCGACGAGATGGATGATGCGGTTCGCGAGCTGGAATGTCTTGCCCGATCCGGCAGAGGCCAAGATGAGCAGGTTAGGTTCACCGATGTTGAGCTGCTTTTCTAGCTCATCGGTTGAGCGGGCTTTTCCAGTGATATCCATCGCTGGTCAGAAGGTAGACAGATTTTTATCATTCCGGAATTCCGAAAATCAGAATTTGCGGTTCACCGGCGATGCAATTGGCTTGGCGCTCGGCAAGGCATGGTGCTAGCATGCAACCCTCATGACGAACTGCGACGAGATCGCTTTCTTCGCGTTTCAGGCTACGGAGAAAAATGCCTCTGAGAGGACCTTGGCAAATTATCGTGATGCCTTGGCCGCCTATCAGACATGGCGCGGCGACCGCTTCACTGGCTGGCGAGAGGCGGGTGCAGACGATTTCCGGGATTACCTATTTGCCTTGATGAAGCAGGGATTCAAGCGGGCGACCATTCGCCTGAGGTTTGCGGCGTTGCGGTCGTTCTATCGATTTCTGGTACTCCGCCAGGGGTTAGCGTGCAGCCCAGTGGCGGTCGTCCGCTTGCCGAAGCCCGAGCGCAGTCTGCCAGTGGTGCTCAGCATCTCGCAGATCGATGAACTGCTGGGGATGCCATTGCGTGGAGAGGTGGATCGCAAAACTCCACCGTGGTTGCCGCTACGCGATGCCGCGATCCTTGAGCTATTTTATTCCTGCGGGCTTCGGATCTCCGAATTGCTGGCCTTGGACGTGAAGCACCTCGATTTCATGGGTGAGACCGTGCGCGTTTCCGGAAAAGGCTCAAAGGAGCGCATCGTCCCGATCGGCGGACCTGCGATCAATGCGATTCAGCGGTATCGCCAAGCCGCTGCGGTTGCATCTGGGCCATTGTTTCTCAGCACCCGCCAGCGCCGCATCACCCAACAAGCGGTCGACCAGTTGTTAAAGAAGTACCTGAAGCGTAGTAGCATCCCTTTCGCGATTAGCCCGCACAAGCTCCGCCATAGCTTCGCGACCCATCTTCTCGATGCCGGGGCTGATCTTCGAAGCGTTCAGGCGTTGCTTGGGCATGCCTCGCTCTCAACCACCCAAATTTATACCCACGTGACGAAGGAGCGACTCAAGCAGGCCTACGACACTGCCCATCCAAGAGCGTGAAAAAAATCACCCTCCCACTCATCAAAGTGCTATCGGCGATGGCTGCATGCCTTCTATCAGCATGCTCGACCCAAGTGCCCCTGCCGTCACGCCACCGTGGGATCGACGCTCAGGGTGAGCTCGCGGCTAGGGTTCACGCGCGGGATGAATTGCGGGTCCTTTTTGTGGGAAATAGCTATAGTTTCGGCGCGCCGAGGGAGTTCGCGAAATTGGCTGCCAAACGGGGTCATCGCGTGCACGTGGATCAATCAACTTTTGGCGGTTGGACACTCCAGCGTCATGCCGCGTTCGAGGGGACTCGTCAGATGATTCGCAATGGAGCGTGGGATGTTGTGGTTTTCCAAGAGTTCAGCGAGATCCCCGCGTTGCCGCCGAATCAATGTACTGCGCGGATGTTTTCACCCTTGCGAGAGCTGGTTACCGATGCCCGTGACCATGGTGCCATTCCCATACTCTATCAGACATGGGGGCGCCGCGATGGATCCAAAAACCTGCTGGGCGACGACTTTCACGCCATGACTCAGCGGGTTCGCGCGAATTACCAAGCCGCATCAAAAAATGCGGGCGACCTCGTCGTGGTACCTGTGGGTGATGCATGGGAGCGTGAGTTTTCCGAAGGTCGCGGAAGGATGTTATTTCTAGCAGACGGCAAGCACCCGAGTGCGGCAGGCAACCGTCTAACAGCAGCGGTGTTTGTGAATTCTCTTTTCGGGAAACCATGAATCACCCAGTGGTTAGAAATCACCCGATCGATGCGCCTTTTCTAAGGGATGCGAAAAATTTTCTGATTGCTCGGATCGCGGGCAAGTTGACCTGACTTGAACCCTGTCACATCGATGAGGCTAAATGGTTCGAATGGACTGCGCACTTGGTCTGAATTATCCGTGCGCTGGGCGGTTGGGTAACCTTGGATGACGGGCGGCGCTGGGGGTGGAGTGGATGGCGGCACCACCACGCTTGAAGGGGGCACATCGGATAAATACCCCGTGGACAATCCATCATCGACGGCAACCTGCCGAGTGTAATGACGTCTGGTGGGAGGCGCGTCAGGGGCACTGCATGAAGCCAAGACGGTGAGAGCAACTCCGGCAGTTAAGATAGCACGATGGTACATGGGCGCAAAATGGGGGATTCATTTGAATCCTACCCGATTTAGAGCGCCTGTGCAAGATGCTTCATGAGAATGGCGGCTTTATACGCTTTGCTCACTCGGTAGCGCTTGGTGAAGACCTTGAATCGACCATCTCTCATTTGGTCGAGTAGCGCGTGATAAATCTCGCCCATGATTTCGGCAGAAAGCAGGCAGTGGCGATCTGCCTCCGAAAGAGCGGCTGCGGCTTCATGATAAAACATCTCTGCCTTGCTGGCTTGATCATTCATCAGTGCGATGAAGCGCTCGTCCCAAACCTGCGCAAAGAGGTCGTCTTCGGTGTAGTTGAATCGGGCTAGATCTGCTAGAGGCAGATAGATTCTCCCGCCATTGGAAAGGTCTTCGCCAACGTCCCGCAGAATATTGGTCAGTTGCAAGGCTCGCCCGAGCGCAATCGCATAGCGCTCAGATTCTGGATCCTTGCACCCCAAAATCTGGATCGAAACCAGACCCACCGCGCAGGCGACCTTCCAGATATAATTGGAGAGTTCATCCCAAGTCGCAAATCGATGCGGTTGGAGATCCATCTGGCATCCCTCGATGATGGCCACGAGGAGTTCGTTGGGAATCTCATGGCGGCTGCGCAGTGAAAGCAGCTCAAGCTGAAAATCCGTTGGATTTTCAAACCCGTGCATGATGCCATTTTTCCAGAGCTCCAATGAGATTGATCGCTCATCCGGCGCGGTGGCTGGATCATCTGCTAGATCATCCATGATCCGGCAGAATGCATAGAATACCACCATGTCATCCCGCAACTCCCGCGGTAGGATTTTCAAGGCGAACGCCAGGTTCGACTTCGCCTTGCGAGTGATTTCGGAGGCAACCGACATCAGCGAATGAATCCCCAGTGGCCCGTGGTGACTGGCCACAGCGCGAATAGGGCCGGACCGACCAAGTTGAATTCTTTCACTGGGCCCCAGTAGCGAGAATCGAGTGAGTTCCCCGTGTTGTCACCAAGCGCGGCGTATTCACGCATGCCGGTTCGGGCATTTGCGGTTAGGCTCAGCGTGGCACCTTCGGTTGCGAGAAATTGAGGCAGTTTTTTGCCGTGGTGCGGGGCTTCATTCGGGCTGGCCAGACCGTAGCCATTGGGATTCATCTGATAGAAACCCTCCGCATGAATCACCCGCTGAATCCCTGGTTCCTGTGCAATTTTTCCATCAACTAACAGATTGGGTGATTGGATCGAGAGTGTGTCACCCGGCACGCCACAAAGGCGTTTGATGTAGTGCGAGCCAGCACCTTGTTCGCCGCTGCGCTGCTGGATGCCCTTGATGGCGATCGTATCGAACACGAAAACTTCGCCACGCTTGGGCTTGCGAAATTGATAAGAAAACTTGTCCACCAGCACGAGGTCGCCCGAATCGATGGTGCCCTCGCAGATCACCATTCCCTTCGGGATCAAGCCGCCATTGCGAACTGCGTAATTGATTGCGTTGCCAAGGCCGATGCTCGAACACGGGTTGATCGGGGCAGGAAGGCGGATGGGCTCTGAGTCCGAAAAATGAATCTCCGCGCGGCTGAAGAAATGCAAAAACTGAATGTCTCTGATGTCCAGACCGCCTTGGGGAGTGATGGCGATGTGGCGGTCGCGGTCATTGATTTCGCGAACATAGGTTCTGCCTCGAAGTGCTTTCTCTGCAAGTCTTTGCGGCAAACTTGGCCATTGGTCTTTTGTCAACGGCGTGCCGATGATGCCGTTGAGGGTGGGTTGCATCGATCCAGTTGGGATTCGGAAAGGCTGCAGGTAGTAGGCTCGAAGGCCGAGGGCAATCACGATCGCGACAAACATCACCTCGACATTTTCCTCAAACGCGCCCTGCGGCTTTTGGCGTGGCAACGCATTTTCACACATCGCGGTGAGTTGCTTGGATGCCTCTTTCACCATCGCTTCGTCCTTCGACTTGACCGCGGCGTGCAAGTCCTCCCGGCGGGAGTTGATTTCCGCCACGCGTTCCGGCGTGAGCAGGTCACGTTTGTAATCGATGAATTTCTTCGCGGCCTTGACCAAGTGCTGGGCCTCTTTTTTCCACTTCGGCGTGAACATGGCAGGAGTGTCGCTTTGGATGGCGAGTTCTGCAAGCATGGAGAGTCTAGGCGCTCGGATTGTCACCGACGATCCCATCGGAATTTTTAGAAAAGCGACCTTGAAAATGGTGGGTTTTTACTGCAACTTGTCAGCGATGAAAATGAAACCATTGCTTTGTTTGCCCGTGATTTTCTGGCTCTCCTCATGTGCCCAAGACAGCCTGACAGGTGACACGTATTCTCGGGGTGAGGCCCGCCAGTATCAGTCGGTTAGTACTGGAAGAATCACAGCGATCCGCCCAGTGAAGATCGAGGGGGGTAGTGACGCCGGCATGCTGGTGGGTGGCCTAGCAGGTGGATTGTTGGGCAGCAATCTCGGCCAAGGAAGAGCGGCGAACACCGCAGGCGCAATCGGCGGGGCACTCCTGGGTGGCGCAGTCGGCTCACATGCGGAGCAGTCGATGGGAACCCGCCAAGGGATCGAGATCACGGTTCGGTTGGATGACGGTGGTTCGCTCGCCGTGGTGCAAGAGGTCAGCCGCAACGAGCAGCGGTTCATGATTGGTGACCGAGTCCGAGTCTTGTCGAGCGGCGGACGCACCCGCGTCGCATTCTAAGCGATTCGCGTAGGTTTTTGTCTCAGCGGCTTGCCTGCCTAGAGGTGGGCAAGCCCATTTGGGCGTTCAATCAGGGATCTTGATCGATTCCTAACATTTTCCGGACATCACTGAAAAGACGAAGCGCAATTTCGTTAGAAATTTCCTTATCCTTCGCCTTCCCATTGACTCCGATGTTGATGGAAGGAATTTTGGTTCCATTGGGGGTGTCTGCCTCACCCACTTTCACAAAAAGCCGTGCGGCCACGAGATTCGCTGCTTCTTCATCCGAGGCGAGTTTCCACTTTTCCGCAAGTTTCAGGTCCTTACTTAGCGTGAGTAGGTTCTGGTGCTCTCCGAGCTTCTGCTTTAGTTCCTTGGAAAATTGTAATTTTTTATCGCCAGACAACTCGGGATTGACGGGCAATGGCACCCACACTGGGTGAGGTCGGTTTTGTTTATAAATTTTGATGCCGACGAAGCCAGCGCCAAAGGTTAATACCAATAACACCACACCCGCGATGATCCAACGTTGCATTGACGTTGTTTATACGCCATCCAACTTGTCGTCCAAGCTCGAAATTCATGGAATATCCACCGACTGCTGCCACCGCTGACACGCTCACAAATGGGCTAACTTTGATTCTCGACCCGGATCCCACCGCCCCCGTGATCAGCGTTCAAATCTGGGTTGCTACTGGCAGCATGCACGAGGATCAGCACCTTGGCGCTGGGATTTCGCATTTTCTTGAGCACATGGTCTTCAAAGGCACCCGGGATTATGACGGGGACACGTTGGCTTCGACCGTGCAAGCTGCGGGGGGGCATTGGAATGCCTACACCAGCTTCGA
>CAILVZ010000086.1 GCA_903837825.1 Akkermansiaceae bacterium
AATCGCGAAAATCTTCTGCCGAATTTCATTAATGAAGGCGTGGACGATGCCGTCTTGTGTTATCTAACAGACGAGGATCTTCTCAACCTCGGCATCAAGCGTATCGGTGACCGGAGGCGATTGCTTGCAACCTTCGCCCAAGTCGGGAAGGACCAAGGCATCGCTGTGGCATCCGCAATGCCGAAAGCCAGTGTTGCATCGCCCTACATCAACAGCGTCGGTCTTTCCTTCCTGCCGATTCCCCGATTTAAGACGCTGGTATGCAGCCATCCCGTTCGTGTCCAGGACTACAAACTTTATTGCGTCGAGAAGGGCTTGCCATTTCCCGATCAAAAAAACCCGACGGACTCCACGCATCCCATCGTCAATGTGTCTTGGCACGAGGGCATCGAGTATTGCCTTTGGCTCACCGCTAAAGAGCGCGAACTGGGTCGCATGGGTAATGACCAATTCTATCGATTCCTCACCGATCTCGAATGGAGCGCGGCTGTGGGTCTTCCCAACGAGTCCGAGGAAACGCCGGCCGAGCGCAGCAAACAAAAGCCAGGCTACCCGTGGGGACCGGGCTACCCGCCTCGGAAGGACGTTGGAAATTACCATCAGTCCCTCAAGGTCGACGACTTCGAGTTCACCTCGCCGATCGATGCCTTCCCTCCGAACGAGCAGGGCATCTACGACCTCAGCGGTAATGTCTGGGAGTGGGTCATGGATAACTACAACACTTCGCGCACCTACCACACGCTGCGCGGGGGGGCGTGGGACTTCTATGGCAGCGGACTCATGTCATCCGCCCGCAATGCGAACGACCCCAATGGACGCGGCACAAGCATCGGCTTGCGCATCGCTTTCGCCGCCCAAGACACCCTCAACCAAGCTAAAAAATAACTATCGCGCTGCTAGGTGAGCCGCGCTTCCTCAGATGACACCACTTGTTCTTGTTGTCGGTTTTCTCGGATCGGGAAAAACCACGTTTCTCAAAAACCTCATGCCCGCGCTCGCCGTGGAGGGGCTCGCGCCGGAGCTGATCATTAATGACTATCAGAACGCCCGCATCGACGCGGAGCAGTTTCGCGACCTTGCCGCCGAAGTGAAAGCGCTCAGCGGCGACTGCGTCTGCTGCGGATCGCGGGATGAATTGCTCGAGGCGCTGCGGGAATTCAAACACGGGAGCGGCAAGGTGATGATCGTTGAAACCAATGGCACCACCGACTCCGCGCAACTGATCGAATCCCTCGCGCTCGATCCTTCGCTTAAAAAATTCAGCCCCCCGGTCCAGCTCTCGGTCGTTGACGGCAAGCGCTGGCAGCGCCGGTTCTGGCACAACGCCCTCGAGCGCGAGCAGGCGCGCACAGCCTCCCATATTCACATATCGCGCGCAGATTCGGTCACGGCGGAACGCATGGAGGCCGTGTTGGAGTCACTGCGGGAATGTGGAGTCAGGGGAATGAAGACCTATCCCGTTTCGTTCGCCAAGGATCTTGCGCGCATCTCGGAAAGCGCCGAGGAAAACCACACTCACGAGCATCCCGCAGGGTGTGCCTGTGGACACCACTCGCACTCGCAGGACGACCACGGGCACGATGCTCACCATTTCGCCTCCTGTGAGATTCCTCTGCCGGAGATTCTGGAGAGGAAGGCATTTGAGGCTCTGATGGCAGACCTGCCCGAGGAGGTTCTGCGTGCCAAGGGGCTTGTGGTTTTTGATGACGCGCCGGGCGAGTTTTTTGTTTTCCAAAAAGTCGG
>CAILVZ010000087.1 GCA_903837825.1 Akkermansiaceae bacterium
GACCACACCCGCAGCCTTCCTTTCCATCCGAAGAAGAGCAACCTTGACAAAAGATCCATGACCTCCCATCAATCCGTCGCACCCATCCACCATAGCTTAGCTTAGCCGCTGCGTGGTCGGATTTTTGGGGCCAGCTCACCGTGCCGGATTCGCCCTCCACCAACTGCCCACCTGGGATCGCGTTGTTCGATCTGGATGGCACCTTGATTGCGTGGGATTGCCAGTTGTTGTTTCGGCATTTTGTCGTTCGCCGTGAGCCGTGGCGGCGGGTTTTCCTCCTCGTCTTCCTCGCGTTCCTTCCGCTGGCTGGGGTGTTGGGTTCTGGTGGCATGAAGCGGGTATTTCACAGCTACTTGTGGAGGATCGAACCGGTGACACTCGCTCGGTATGCACGCGAGTTCGCGGCCAGTCTGATGCCTTCGATTTATCCGGAGCTGCGGGACATGTTAGAAAATCACCGCAAGCAAGGGCATTTCCTCATCCTCGCTTCTGCCAGCCCCGAGTTCTATGTGTTAGAAATCGGCCGTGCTCTTGGTTTTGATCTGATACTGGGCACGCCAACGGAATTCGGCGCCTTTTTCCCAGACATGGAAAATCACAAGGGTGCGGCAAAGGTCGAGCGATTGAAGAAAGTTTTGCCTACGGAGTATTTTCAGAATGGGAAACTCCAGCGCTGTGTCGGATACACCGACAGCACCGCAGATCTTCCGATGTTAGAGCTCTGCCAAGCGGCGGTTGTGGTCAATCCATCGCACAAGCTTGAGGCGGTTGCCGAGCGGTGTGGGTGGGAGATTCTTCGGCCAGCGCGGCCATGGAAATCACGGGTCGACTACGCCATTCGCGCGATTGCCTTGCTGGTGGGATGGTGAATTCTGTTAGGTCGCCACCCATTTTGGATGCAGCGATTAGAGATCGATTTGGAAAAAATCGCGCATGACTTCTCGGTAGACATCGCGTTTGAAGTCCGGTAGCCAGTCGAGATCGAACTCCTGAGGAAGAATCCAGCGGTAGGCGCGGAATTCCTGTTGTTTTTGCTTCACGTTCACCGGCGGAGCATCCGATTTCAGGCGGCAGAGAAAGTAGGTTTGCTCTTGGCCATGGTTGCCGTGTTTGCGGAGCTTTTTTCCACGGACTTGCTCCGGATAGAGGTAGCGGTAGCCCTCGCGGCGATCCATGACCTCGTAGTGTGAGGCATCGAGGCCGACTTCTTCGCGGACTTCGCGGAAGAGCGCCTCCTCAAGCGATTCACCCGCGTCCACGCCACCCTGTGGAAACTGCCACGCGCCAGGGAGAGTCAGGCGCTCGCAAATGAGCAGATTTCCCACAGAATTCACCACCAGTGCTGCCACGTTTGGACGGTAACGGACCATGCCAAGTAGAATGTCACAATTGGATGGTGTGACAATCCTTTATGTCGCTACTTCAGCCATACCGATTTTAGGTAGGGCTCATCGGTGAAGTCGGCAGGCATCTCCGCGTGGCGTGCACCCAGCGCGTGGCGGGTGGCGCTGCGGAGTTGTTTTTGGAAATCATTCAAGGCGAGGCCGCGGCAGTTTGTCGAGCAGAGCAGCCATCCACCGGGCGCAAGGACCTCTGCGGCAAGTGCCGCGAGTTCACCGAAATTTTCTTCGACGCGGAACACATTGCCTTTTTCGTCGCGCGAGAACGTCGGTGGATCGAGCACGATGCCGTCGAAGGTGCGGCCTTGTTTCGCAAAGCGGCGGAGCCAGTGGAAGGTGTCGCCCTTGCAGAAGTGGTGGGCGGCGGGGTCGAGTGCGTTGTGAGAAAAGTTTCGCTTTGCCCAATCAAGATACGGTTGGGAGAGGTCGAGTGTCGTCGTTTCCGCGCCGGCAAGTGCGCCAGCGACCGAGAAAGCGCCGGTGTAGGCAAACGTGTTGAGCAAACGCATTCCGGGGGCCATCCACTGGCGGACCTCTGCGCGGTTATCGCGCTGGTCGAGGAAGATCCCTTGTGAATAGCCTGACTGGAATGAGATCTCGGCGGCCATGCCATTTTCTAAAATGAGGAAAGGCGCATCCACGGTGGGGCCTGAGAGGTGGCTGGGGGATTCCTTTTGATGCTGATCGAGCCGCTTCCAATAGCAGGAAACTCCTTGGTCTCGGATCCATTCGCGAACCTTGGGGTGCAGCGTTTCATGGGTCGTCGAGACCAACCAGTGGCCGGCGTAACTTTCCAGAATCAAGCCGGGCAAACCATCACCGGCGCCATCGATGAGGCGCACGGCATTGGTTTCCGCCGTGAGAAGCGTGGCGCGCTTGGCGAGTGCATTTTCGAGAAGATGGACCATGGACGCGGGAAGTCTATGTGCGAAATGATCGGGCGACGAGGCAGATATTCGACCATCGATGGGATTGCCATTAAGGAGATCTCCTTATATCCTGCGGACATCCATGACTTCACTTTACGACTCCCTCACCGCTGCGGTTGCCGCAGGCAAGCTTCTCGAATCCGCGAGATCTAACATCGCCGCTCTGCTGGCTGGAACTACGAGCGAGATTGCACCACGGGTCATTGATGAGTTGGTGAGTGCTGGGGCATGGGACGAGCTCAACGACCGATTTTTCAAGACCCTCGCGTTTGGAACGGGTGGGTTGCGCGGCCGGACGATCGGTCGGGTGGTGACGGTGGCGGAGCAGGGGGTAGGTGGTCCGAATGGCCGGCCAGAGCATCCCTGCGTGGGCACGGCGACCATGAATTTCTATAACCTCAGCCGTGCGGTCCGTGGGTTGATCGCTTACGCCAAGCAATTCGCGGGTCCGGCACGGAAGCCGGTGCTCGTTTTTGCGCATGACACGCGGCATTTTTCGCGGGATTTCGCGGAATTTTGCGCCAAGGTTTGTGCCGACCTCGGTGCTGACGCCTATCTTTTCGAGGGTGCTCGCTCGACGCCGCAGCTTTCCTTCGCAGTGCGCGAACTTCGCGCCGATGCCGGTGTGGTGCTCACGGCGAGTCACAATCCGGCGCACGACAACGGCTTTAAGGCGTATTTCAATGATGGCGCGCAGATCGTCGATGCCCACGCCGATGGCATCATCCGCGAGGTGAATGCGATCGCCACCGAGCACTACGACTCCGTCCCAGAGGCTGAGCGTGGAGTGATCACGCTGTTAGGTGCTGAAATGGACGCACGCTATGTTGCGTTACTCAAGACCTTGTTGCTCAAGCCATCGTTGTTAGAAGGTGCTTCGACACGCCTTGTTTTCACCAACTTGCACGGCACCGGCGGGCACATCAACGTGCCGATGCTGCGGGAATTTGGTTTCGATGTCCTCACGGTTCCTGAGCAGGACGTGCAAGACGGTCGATTCCCCACGGTGGATTCGCCTAACCCAGAAAATGCACCCGCGCTGAAGATGGGCATCGAGTTGGCCGAGAAGTCAGGCGCGGAGATTGTGATCGGTACCGATCCAGATGCCGACCGGATGGGAGTCGCCGTGCGCGATGCGGCAGGAAAAATGGTTCTTCTAACCGGGAATCAGATTGGATCACTGATGGCGTGGTATCGTTTGAAGACCTGTTTTGAGTTGGGCTGGTTGACGAATGCGAACCGCAACCGAGCGGTGCTGGTCAAGACTTACGTTACCACCGAGTTGCAGCACGCCATCGCCGATGGGTTTGGGGTTGGCATCGTGGATACTCTAACAGGATTTAAATACATCGCGGGCAAGTTGAGAAAATACGAGGAGGCGATTCCTGCCGACAAGAAGGGTGACTATCGCTCACTCACTCAGGCACAAACCCGTGCGCTGCGGCTCGAGTATTCCCGATTTTTCATATTTGGTGGCGAGGAAAGTTACGGGTATCTCGGCTCAGATGCGGTTCGCGACAAAGATGCGAATGGTGCGGCGCTCATGTTTGCCGAGGTGGCGGCCTACGCCAAATCGGTGGGCAAGACGCTGCCGGAGTTGATGGATGACGTGTACGCACAATTCGGCTACTACCTTGAAATGGGCAAGTCGTTGGTCATGGAGGGTGCGGATGGTGCGGCCAAGATCCAGGCGCTTGCCAACTCGTATGCGGCGAATCCTCCGACTTTCGTCGATGGATCCGCAGTGCTCCGCATCCGCGACTTTGCGAAGCAGGATCATTTCGATCAAGAAGGAGACCTATTGCCGAAAGAAAAAATGTTGTTTGTGGACCTTGAAGATGGGCGCTCATTTGCGGTTCGGCCATCGGGCACTGAGCCGAAGATCAAGTATTACCTCTTTGGCAAACATGCGCCAGGTGGTGACCTTGCCGCGGCCAAATCCAGCGTGGCGGGCGGGCTCGCCAGCCTGTGGCAATGGATCGAGGCGGATGCGGCGCAGCGCTAGGGCTGCTGCGGCCAGTAAACAAAAAGTGCCGCCAGGGAATCCGCGGCAAGCCCGGACAAACTACCGTTGCTCCGATCAAGGCCTGGCGGGGTTCGCTTGCCGAACCTCCACGGCCCCTGACAGCCCGAAAAGACAAGCGCAGGAGGGCGGAATCCGCAAATCATTTCTCGGAGCGGATGCGATTCCCGCGGGTTGCTAGTGCGGCATTTGGGGGATATTTGCGCGGTTTGATGCAAAAACGCGTGCAAGCGGCGGCAGATCATGGTTTCAACCCATGAGTGAATGGTCGTGCGGCGCAACTGGACGGGCTTAGAGCAGTCGCGATTTTGGCGATTTGCTGGGACCATTGGTGCCCCTTGGGTTGGCCTCGGGTTTTTCCGTTCGAGGTGTTCTTGTTTTTCTTCCTCGTGCTAACGGGGTTCCTGATCACGGGTTCATTGCTCCGCGAGCGGGATCGGTTAGAGGCATTGGGTGGGCCCTGGCGGCTTGATGCTTTGAAAAACTACCAGATCCGGCGTGGGTTGCGGATTTTGGCACCCTACTACGCTGCGTTGGGATTGGCGTGGTTGCTGTGGGCTCCAGATGTTCACGCGGCGCTCGGCTGGTATGTCCTGCAGCTTTCAAACATCCACATGGCATGCTTGGGGTATTGGCCGATGGGCACCAACCACTTCTGGTCCTTGGCCATGCAGCATCAATTTTACCTGATCTGGCCGTTTGTCCTTTGGTTCATTCCGAGAAGGGCGATGGTCGCAGTGATCTTGGCATTCACCGCCGCAGCACCATTGTCGCGCATGTTTCAAGATAGCATGTTGCAAAACGTACCATGGCGGCATCTTTTGACTTGGGCCTCATTCGACTACTTCGGCGTGGGTGCTTTGTTTGCGCTCGCGGTGCACCGAGGTTTGTCGATGGAGAGCCGTGGGCTACGCTTGGTGGCCTTGGCGGCGGTTGCCGGCTATGGTGTCATTTTCGGCGCGCATTCGCTGGGCTGGGCCACCTGGGGGCTGCGATCCTTCCAGCAAACTCTGCTGGCGGTCGGGCTTTGCGGCCTCATCGCGGGTGGATCGGTCGGATTTTCAGGAGTCTTAAAAAGCGTGCTTGAACATCCAATCCTTCAGCGGATCGGTCAGGTATCTTATGGGATTTACCTTTTCCACAACCTTGCGCCATTGGTAGCGGGAAAGGTCTTTTGGTTCTTGTGGAGTGATTTCTTTGACAACGGGGCAGGAGTGGCTCTGAGAACTGCGGCGTTTGCAGGCGTGACGTGGGGGCTGGCATTGGCTTCGTGGCGCTGGATCGAGCAACCCCTGCAGGGAGTTCGCGCCAAGCTGGCAGCTCGATGACTGCTGGCAGTGGGGGCGATGATGAATTTCTCGGTGGGTTGAGCATTTTTTTGGGGCGATGGTCACCTGATCCGCTGAATTCTTCGATGCTTGCGCAGGAGCCTGTCGGGGCCGGAACAAAACCGGACAGAGACGGTTCAAAACCGGACAGGGAGACGGAACAAAACCGGATTTCTGTTTTGTGGTAATGCAATTGACTGGTGATCAGTGCCTTCCAAGCGATCATTGGGAGTCGCCCGCAGGATACGGCTCTGCTGGAGAGCAACCGGAGCGGCGGGCTTCGCCAAAGGGGCTTTTGCCTCCGGGCCGTGCGCGGATTCATCACTGTGCACGGCCCGAATTCGGGGGCATTAAGCCCTTTGGCTCCATGCGTCAAACTCCGGGGGTTTGGGGGCTGGCCCCCATTTCGCATGGGTGGCGGATTGGCTGGTTGCAGGTAGCCACCCGATTCAATTTAGCGGCGTGAAAAGAAACAACTCATCCATCGCCTTCCCGTTGAATTTGTCCGTGGAGTTCTTTGCGACTTCAACGGCGGCAGCCTTGATGCTGCCACCGCTGCCAGCCATCTCGGAGTGAGTCATACAAGGCTCTACGAGCTGCGCTACGCCTTCCTGCGCGACAAGGGCGGCTACGAGCCTAAACCAAGCGGCGGAGCTCGTCGTGGCGCGTGGCCCGCCACGGTGGACGCATTCCTCGAAGGCTTTCTGCCTTTGCAGAACCCGCCCAACTATCAGCTTGTCGCCGATGAATTAGACCGCCTCTGCGGATTCAAGCGTGCCCGCTCAACGGTTGAAGCCCACGTCAAATCACACCATGCCCACTTGGTTCCCGCCCCACAGCGCAAAGCGCGAACCTATCGGCGGTTCCGTCGCGCTAGGATTGGCGAGCTTTACCAGCACGACAGCTCGATCCACCAATGGTGGCCAGCTCCTGAAAAACAATACCTCCTGCTCACCATCGATGATCACTCCGGGCGCAACGTCGCGGGGAGCTTCGTATCCGCCGAGACCACTTGGAACCACTTCCAGCATTTTCGCCGCGCCTTTGAAGTCTACGGACTGCCGGAAGCCATCTACACCGATGCCCTGAGCCTTTTCGGCTCGAGCTCAAGCACCGACAACGGGGATCCAAAGAGCCAATTCCAGCGAGCCTTACGCGGGCTGGGAGTCGCGCATCTCGTCGCACCCACACCGCAGGCCAAAGGCAAAATCGAGCGTCGGTTCGGCACCTTTCAAAAGCGCATGGTCACCCTCCTGGCTCACGCCAAAGTCGAGACCTACGAACAAGCCAATGAGATACTCCAGATGGAAATCATCCGTCAAAACCGCACCAAGCAACGCAATACCGGGAAGATCCCCCTCGAAACATGGGAGCAGGCCATTCTGGAGAGAAACGGGCGACTTCGTCCCACGCCTGTTTCAAGCCTGCTCGATTTGCACTTCTCAATGCGTGGTACCCGGCGTGTGAACAACGATCAAACCATCGATTTTGAAGGCCGAAACTACGAGATCGCCGCCACATCCCGGAAGTCGGTCACCATCGTACATCATCCGGACCTGAAATTCTGGGTCGTGGACCACACTCCAAAGGACCTCTGGCCCCCAATTCTAGGGACTTACGGCCTCTAACGGACTGTCCGGTTTTGAACAGGCGACAAATCCGGTTTTGAACCGTCGCCGACA
>CAILVZ010000088.1 GCA_903837825.1 Akkermansiaceae bacterium
CTACAACTTCAAGCAATCCGTCCTGACACTTATCAAACCGTCTCCCCCTCGGGACGCACCACGGAGAATTGTCGTTTGTAATCGATTCGGATTCTATTACTGGAAGCGGCATGTTTGTAGCCGTTGTTATAATGCCACTCAGCGATTTTCTTTGATGAGCTGATAAAGCGGCGTCCACCCATTTCCCTTCAACTTGGCACTGCTGTTCGCTGCCGATAACTCTGCTTTTGAGTGATCTAAGTTTTTCCTGAATCCTCAACTTATTCTTGGGTGTTTCCGAGGAGCATGATGCCCAAACTAACTCTCCCCACGTCTTTCGTGTTGGTATGCCTACAATCAATCGACCGTGGCTATACCCACATTGATCCCAGAAAAAGCGGAAATCCTTCCAGTTGTTAAGAACCTCGGGGTCTATGGCGAATTCGTGAACCATATAGTTTAAAAAAGTTCTGCTGCCCGTTCTTCAAAAAATCCCCGTGGCCACTGACGGGAGAAGTCACCGTCATTAGTGACTGGTAGTTCTGTAATTTCTAGACCGCTTTCGGTCGCCGCAACGTATAAAACAGAAAGGTGCTCCGGCTTTAGTTTTGGACCGTCGGGAGGAAGGCTATCTTCAGTGGTTTCTCGGATTCTTCGAAGGAGTCTGAGCATCAAATGCTCACTGTGAGTCTCAAGGAGCATGACCCTTTCTCGATCCATTTCGATCGCCTGTTTCGCCAGCAAATCGGCCGTCCTGCACTGGATAGCGGGATGAACATGCAGCTCCGGCTGCTCAATACATAGCACGCTGTATCCTGGTGCCATCGCTCCAATAACACATGGAAGAAGTTGTGAGATTCCTACTCCTATGTCGACAGGCCCGACATCTACGCCGGTCGTATTTTCTATCAACCGAAGTTTTGTCTCCTTCGTAACCCTCGTCATATCAGAGTCTGGAATGCTCTCCAGATCGTCGAGTTCTCTTGCAGAATACCGTTTGGCTCGGTCGATGGCCGCACCCAATTTAGTCGTAACAGGCACATGATAATAGGTGTGCCAGTCCAGAGTGTACCCCAAGCCAAGTTCATCCACCTGACGCTGATCGAACCAAGAGGGACATTCTGAGTTCATGTGGAGCAAGTCCCAGGCGGCGGAACCGTCCGCCCATCTTTCATCCTTCGATGAGCGAACACGTGCAAAATTTCGATGCGGAATGGTTCTGATCGGCCCAATGTAACGAACTCTCTTCAATTCTTTTAATACCAACTCTCCCGCTCCGACAAAAATGCGGCTTAGCAGCTGTCTGGGTTGGTTTTCCTCATCAAATCGGTACCAGTAATCGAGATCTCCATCTAAGGTTTTGAGAACTTCGTCTGGTATGTTGAACCGAGGAAGCATCCTCCCATCAATCTCATAACATGGGACGGCATCCATTTCCGAGAATGCTTTTCCAAACACCGGGATAACATGACTGCCCAAAACGTAGCAAGGCATCGCAGGAATATTTGCCGGTTCATCCGCGCCCCTACAATCAAAGCCCGAAAATAGCGGATGCCTGTGATTAATAAACAAATAGGAAAGCTCCGTCGGGTTGGCTGAAATACTGCCTGCGTGTATTCCGTCTACCTCAACGTCATATCGCGTTATCCAGGGCTTGTTGGTGTCGCTATGCCACGCGACTTCGATTGTTACGCCAACACTCTTGAGGTCCTTTGTCCAGCTCGCGTCCAATTGATACGAAGAGCTATCCTCACGGTGATGGGAAGCCTGCACCGGATACTCAGGCAAGCCGTCATCATTTACGGAAATAGTGACGCCTATCCGGATCTTTTGCGTTAGATCATGACAATTCACAAACTGCTTAAATCCCCCGAGATCAATGGACTCGCCCGAAGCCGAAAGTCGGTCTGCGTCTGCATTTCCAAATTCAAGCAATTCCCTCAGGTATAGCATTCCCTGCAGAATGGTACTCTTACCAGCGCTGTTCCCTCCGAACAGGAGTGTGATCGGGCGGATAGGCACCTCGACGCACGCGCCTACGCCCTTAAAATTCTCCAAGACTATTTGTGTGATTGGCATTTTGCGGATTGGTTCGTTGTTACAAGGTGCAGAGATAGGCGCGAATTTTTTCGCGATTGCCCATGAGAGTGTCTATCCCACTAGTTAGCTCAAGAACTCGCTTGATGGTTGGCTGCAGCGACTGGTGTGTCTCCAGAATCACGAGGCGGTCATGATAATCCTGTCCGACACTTCGGACATATTCGCGAAGTTCCTTATCCACCCGTACATTTTGCCAGAATGGCCGTCTTCGTATTTCAAAGAGCATATTTTTGAGGCTCGCAAGCCACTGCTCACGAGCTTCAATACCCTTCTCTTGAGGCAATGGACCGATGACCACCCTCAGCTCTTTTGGTGCAGGTTGGTTC
>CAILVZ010000089.1 GCA_903837825.1 Akkermansiaceae bacterium
ATCCGAATGGGATTCTTGAGCATCCAAAAACGAGCTTTTAAGATCCCAATCACGCATTCAGTAGTTTTTCTGGCAGATTCCAATACTTCTCGAAACATGACCTCATTTTCAGAAGTGCAGTGGGATGGGGGCTCCTGCATGCACCGCCATTTATGATAACCGTTGTCGCAAAGTATCCATGCCCCCACACGATCTTCAGGGCAACCGAATTCGTCAAATAATGTGAAAGGTGCGTTAGCAAACAGAGGATTCGTTTTCATGTGAACGCTTTGCAAAAATCCATCGTACTGTGAAATGGTCTTGTCGCTTGTACATCCGTGAAAAGGCGCCGTAATTGAATAAATTTTGCGGTGATGGTCGTTTGAAACGGAGAAAACCAAAGTGCAACGCTTATAACGCCCGTTCCTGCAGTCAACCTGAAGTGGTGCAGGACATTTGTCCCAAAAAAGATGGAAGCAGTCAGTCGATCCGATCGCTCAAATCCGGTCCGAGAAACCGGTGAAAAAGCCGTTTTGATTTGCCTTTCACTCGGGTTGGTGGCAATGTGCCAAACCACCCCCACCCGATGCGCATCTCAACTTTTGGATGCATCCACGCATGATCCCCCCAATAATGAACTCTACCTTGTTAGAACCTCAGCAGAAACAAAACCACGATCTGGATTCGGTCGAAATTCTCCTCGTCGAAGACAACGAAAATGATGCAACCCTTACTATCCGAGCCCTAAAAAAGCGCAATCTTGCCAACAACCTCATTCATGTGAACGATGGTCAGCAGGCTCTCGATTTCCTTTTTGCGAAGGGTGAATACGCCGGCCGCGACCCACTCCATCTCCCGAAGGTTGTTCTACTTGATCTCAAGCTACCCAAGGTCAACGGGCTCGAAGTGCTGCGCCAACTCAGGGCCAACGAGAAAACCAAAACCGTTCCCGTGGTGATGTTGAGCTCATCCCAAGAAGAAAGCGACTTGATCGAGTCATACAAAATGGGGGCCAATAGCTACATCGTCAAACCCGTGGAATTTGACAATTTCTCAGAAGCGATCAGCCACATGGGACTTTACTGGTTGGTACTCAACAAACGCCCGAAATCCTACTGAAAATTCGAACAATTTTCTGCTAGGGTAACTCCAGAATCAAACTTCCCAGAGGGCTGAGAGATTCAGTTTTTTGAGCACCTGAGCCACCGAGCCATTTCGCACCAAATCCGCCGCACGTTCGATGTCAGGCGCCATGAAGCGGTCACGCATCATCGGAGGAACATGTTGCCGGAGTAGCGCATGCGCTTCTTCCAATGCGATGGATGAGGTGAGCGGACGCAAAAACTCGACACCTTGCGCTGCCGCGAGAAACTCGATGCCGAGGATGTTGGTGGTGTTTTCGATCATGGCCTGCAACCGACGCGCTGCAAAGGTAGCCATCGAAACATGGTCCTCCTGATTCGCACTGGTCGGCAAACTATCGACACTGGCTGGATGGGCCAAGGACTTGTTTTCCGACGCCAAGGCCGCAGCCGTCACATGGGCAATCATGAACCCACTATTCAAACCCGGCTCGGCTGCTAGAAACGGCGGAAGCAGCGAGACTCCGCTATCGATCAACATGGCGATACGGCGTTCAGCAATCGCGCCAACCTCAGCGATCGCCAAGGCCATCCCGTCGGCGACTAACGCAACGGGTTCTGCATGAAAATTCCCCCCGGAGACCAATGATCCACACGCCGCGAACACCAACGGATTGTCGGTCACCGCATTTGCTTCAACGAGCAAGACCCGTGCCGCATGCCGAAGCTGGTCCAAACAAGCGCCGACGACCTGCGGCTGACAACGCAAGCTGTAAGGGTCTTGCACCCGATCATCCCCATCGAGATGAGAATTGCGGATCTCACTCCCTAACAGCAATGCTCGATAATAGGCCGCGACATCGATCTGGCCTGAATGCCCTCGAAGTTCGTGAATCCGCGGATCAAACGGCCCATCACTCCCCCTTGCTGCGTCCACCGTAAGAGCCCCGACAACGAGCGCCGCTTCTAATACAGGCTCAAAACAAAACAACGCATGAAGCGCGAGCGCGGTAGAGGTCTGCGTGCCATTGATCAATGCCAATCCTTCCTTCGGTGCAAGCTCCAATGGCTGAATCCCAGCCCGCTCAAGCGCGTCGGATGCACTCACCCTTTGCCCATATTCGAACATCTCGCCCTCACCCATGAGCGCCAAGGTCATGTGGGCGAGCGGAGCAAGATCACCTGATGCTCCAACCGAACCTTGCGAGGGAATGCAAGGAATCAAACCGGCATGATAGACCGCCAAAAGCGTGTCGATCACACGCTCGGAAACGCCAGAATAACCACGCGCCAAACTGGCAGCCTTGAGCACCAGCATCAACCGAACCACCGCCGGTGCGAGTGACTCTCCCACGCCAACTGCATGAGAGCGGATGAGATTGAATTGTAGCTCCTCTAACTGCTTTTTACTGATTCTTTGGTTGGCCAATTTCCCGAATCCCGTATTCACGCCGTACACTGGGTCATCACCCTCAGCCGCGTGTTTCACCACCTGCTGGCTCGCACGAATGTGATCGCGGTATGATGCGGGCAGGTCTAACATCACCACCCCCGCATGAATGATTTTCAATTGTTCAAGGGTCAACGCACCAGGATGAAGGGGCAGGGTCATGAATAGATATATTAGATTTTAGATGAATGATTGTCTCGATGGCGGAGTGATGCCGATAATGGTATCACCAATCGATCTTGATCCAGTCGATGACGAAATTGAGTGACCAAAGCGAGCAACGCGAATCGTTTACTGATCGATTGGAATGCTGGGCGCGACTGGAACAAAATTCTTACGCGATGAGCACGCTCATTCTATCAAAAAAACAGCAACGGAAGCCAGATTCTAAGCGTCCACCGATTCTAGGTGGGCCAGGCCAGGAAACCAATCACACGTTCCGCCGCAACTTATCGCCTGCCAGCGAGGTTTCATCGCCACAACCCATTGCAACTAGACCATGAGTAATCCGAGAACCGAGCCAGCCAATCCATTCTACCAACCCGTGGCGGACGTCGCCAACTTGGTGCGTCGACGCTTCATGGGGCTCATGACCGCAAGCCTCGGCTGGACATTCCTCCCCACATCCGCACCCGGACAGGAGCCACGCCGAGGCGGAGGACGCAAGAGCCCCGAGGGCGATGACTCCGCTAGGGCGCGCGGCCCCGCCTTCCAAGGTGAGTACATCCTGCCCGAGGCCCTCAAGGAGTTTGCTGCCCTGTCACTGATCCTAGGGTGCGCAACTGACGAGTCGATCACAGCAAGCGTTCTCGCCAACGAGGCCATGGAAGGATTTCTCGAAGTCGGCATCCAATCAGGCAAATACGTCCACAAGACACCGCTCACTCCATTTCCTGCAGGAAAACCCACGGAAATCGTCCTCAACACACTCAAACCTAACAAAGAATACTTCTACCGCCTTTCCTACCGGAGTCTTGGCGACCAGAAATTCACCCAGCGCGCGGAATGCCGGTTTGCAACCCAGCGAGCCCCGGGTACATCATTTACGTTTACCGTCCAAGGCGATTCCCACCCAGAGCGCCCGCAAAGTAGCCACCCGGACCTCTACGCCCGCACGCTCCAGACGGCCGCCGCCGATCGACCGGATTTTCACATCTGCATCGGCGACGACTTCAGCGTCGCCCGCGTCCGTACGGTCTCGCTTGAGGCGCTCGCCGCACCCTATTTGCTCCAGCGTCCATTCCTAGGGCTCGTCGGACAAACCGCTCCCGTTTTCCTTCTCAACGGAAACCACGAGCAAGCCTCGCTCTTCAACTACAACCAATCGGACGCGCGCCGCACAGTCGCAGTTGGCGCTCAAATCGCCCGCAATCGCTTGTACCCGCTACCCAGTCCAGGCAAGTTCTACAGCGGCAACACTCAACCCCTAAAGGACATCGGACTCCTCAAGGACTACTGCTCATGGACTTGGGGCGATGCCCTTTTTGTCGTACTCGACAACTACTGGCACTCGCCCTCATTGGTCGATACTGGGTTCGGCGACAAGGGTGGTAAAGGCGGCAAGGGTGAAAAAGGCGATGACAAAAAAAACCGCGACTGGTGGGACATCACCATCGGCGACGCACAATACCAGTGGCTCAAAAAAACGCTCGAAACGAGCAAAGCCAAATTCAA
Organism: Akkermansiaceae bacterium; assembly: GCA_903837825.1. Taxonomy (GTDB): domain Bacteria; phylum Verrucomicrobiota; class Verrucomicrobiia; order Verrucomicrobiales; family Akkermansiaceae; genus Luteolibacter. Next base: position 4,186 of record CAILVZ010000089.1, read on the forward strand.
ATTCGTCTTCGCTCACCATGTCCTCGGTTCGGGCAGAGGCGGCATCGAGGAATCGAACCTCTACGAGTGGGGCGGCAATAGCAGACGGGACGAAGGGACCTTCGCAGAAAAACGCCCGGGCTGGGAGTTGCCAATCCACCAGCTCATGGTGAAACACAAGGTCAACATTTTCTTCCAAGGCCACGATCACCTCTACTGCCAGCAGGAAAAGGATGGGGTGATCTATCAGGAACTTCCCATGCCCTCCGACCACGGCTACATCGCATACAACGAGGATCGCTACCAAACTGGCACGAAGCTGCCATCCTCCGGCTACCTGCGCGTGAATGTCAGCCCGCAAGCCGTGAAGGTCGAATACGTCCGCTCATTCCTGCCGACGGACGATGGCCCGGACCACTCGCATGGCACAATCGCCCACCAATACGAGGTGAAATCCCGTAAAACCGCTTGAATTCTCAAGTGACTTTCATTCAATGAATTAGGATCATTCTTCAAGATGAGCATTGACCTCGAAAGTGATCTTCGGATCATCCGCCGCAGGCCGTTCGCTTACGACGCGCCGAAATGATCCGATGAGTTCCAAGCCCAAGCCGCCAAATCTCCGCAAGATTTCCGCCCTTTTCGACATGCGTGCCGACTTCGTGCACGGCTTCCCTTATGGCTCGGGCCATATCAACGACACCTACTGCGTTAGCTTCGACCAAGCAGGACAACGCATCCGCTACGTCCTCCAGCGAATCAATACCCACGTTTTCAAAGACCCCCACGCCTTGATGGAAAATATCTCGCGCGTCACCCATCACTCACTGGGCCGCCTGCTTGCCGAGGAAAATCCCGAGGCCTATCGCCGCACTCTCACGTGCATCCCAGCAAATGACGGCAAATCATTTGCATTCGATCCCCAAGGAAACGCTTGGAGAACCTACCCTTTGATCGAGCGGGCTCGCAGCTACGATCTCATCGAAACCAATGAACAGGCATTTCAAGTGGCCAAGGCATTTGGGAATTTTCAGAAACTTGCAGCTGATATCGGCGGCGAGCGACTCCATGAAACGATCCCCGACTTCCACCACACCCCGAAACGCTTGGACGCGTTGCGCGCAGCCATCGAGACCGATGCTTCCAACCGCGCATCCGAGGTGAAGGACCTCATCGATTTCGCCCTGTCACGCTCCGGTGACTGCGCTCGCATCACGGACCTCATCGCCTCAGGCGACATCCCTGAACGAGTCACCCACAACGACACCAAGCTGAACAATGTACTGTTAGACGATGTGACGGCTGAGGGAGTCTGCGTGGTGGATCTCGATACCACCATGCCCGGGTCATCGCTCTATGACTTCGGCGACATGATCCGCAGCGGAACGCCGACCATGCTCGAGGACGACACGGCCCTTAGCGCTCTCGATGTCCGCCTCGACCGCTTCGATGCGTTTGCCCGAGGCTACCTCGGAGTTACTAACTCATTCTTGAATGCCACGGAAATCGCGAACCTTGCATTCTCAGGCAAGCTACTCACCCTCGAATGTGGCATCCGATTTCTAACAGATTATCTCCAAGGCGATACCTATTTCAAAATCAAACACCCCACCCACAACCTCGACCGTTGTCGGAACCAGTTCGCCTTTGTTCAAGCGATCGAGAGGAACCTTCCTGAAATGGAAAAGATCGTGAAGGGCTATGCCGACACGATTTAGGATCGACCACAATGAGCAGGGCTAAATTCCCAACTCATGCTTCACCGCGGTAAATGCCTCGACGGCGCGATCGAGGTCTTCCCGCGTGTGGGCCGCGCTGACCTGCGTCCGAATGCGCGCCTTCCCTTGTGGTACAACAGGATAGCTGAATCCGATGACATACACGCCCCTTGAAAGCATGGCTTCCGCAAATCGCCCTGCGAGCGCGGCATCGCCTAACATCACCGGAACAATCGGGTGTTCGCCTGGAGCAATATTGAAACCAGCCGCTGTCATGGACTGACGGAAATAGCGGGTATTCGACTCAAGTGTGTCGCGCAAGTCGGTCGACTCGCTCAAGATCCGCAGTGCCTCCAAGGAAGCTCCGGCGATCACCGGCGCCAGCGTATTGCTAAAAAGGTATGGCCGCGAGCGCTGCCGTAGCATGTCAATGATCTCACGTCTTCCGCTGGTGTATCCGCCGCTGGCACCACCAAGCGCTTTCCCAAGCGTACCGGTAATGATGTCAACCCGACCCATCACCCCGCAATGCTCATGGGTGCCGCGCCCCTGCTTGCCCATGAATCCAACCGCATGCGAATCATCCACCATGACGATTGCCTGATATTTTTC
>CAILVZ010000090.1 GCA_903837825.1 Akkermansiaceae bacterium
CTGAGCAAGCGCGTGCGGCCCGAGACGAAGCGATGCAGCAACAGCGCGAGGACGCTCACCATCGACAAGCTGAGCAAGCGCGTGCGGCGCGAGAAGAAGCGATTCAGCAACAGCGCGAGGAAGCTCAACAACGTCAAGCTGAGCAAGCGCGTGCGGCGCGAGAAGAAGCGATTCAGCAACAACGCGAGGAAGCCCAGCAACGCCAACAGGAAGCGATCCAGCAGCAACGCGAAGAAGCTCGGCAGCGACAACAGGAAGCGATCCAACAACAGCGCGAAGCGGCTCAGCAACGGCAGGCTGAACCATTCAGGCAGGGCCAGCGCGATGGGAGCCAGGGGCCCGAAAACTAGCATTAGGCGTCAACGGGTGGTAGCATCCCATTGGTTAGCTCCCAATTCCTCTGGCTTTATTTCGCTAGCAAATTTTCCGATTCGGGTCGCACTGAGCGCGACGATGTGCCAGGTATATGAGAGTGCTGATGACAATCACGAATGGCGGCACCTGCCACGCCAAAGCGCTACGAAGCGCGCTGGCAGCGGGTTGGTACCCAAAGGATAAAAGCAGGCGCGAAAAGGCCAGACTGAAAAGGCCATAGCCCAAGTTGAATGCTAGGCCTTTGACGGATAGAACCGTCGCGCGCTTTGAGGAGTCGGTTGCGGCGTGCAGCGCCCGGCTGAGGGTGAATCCCAAGTAATTCAGGATCGTCATGAGAAACAAGGCTGGGATCAGTCCATAAAATCGCCAGCTTGGGATCAATGCGGTGAGCCCGATGACGGTGAATCCTGCGGCGATTGCCAGATTGGCCAGGGTGCTGAAGCGTCGGTTGAGATCTTTGGCGAGAGTTGGCACGATCCAGCCAAGCCCACCGATCATGGCGCCGATGAGCCCGAAGCTCCAGTCAGGCAGGTGGATGATCCGGAAGTAGCTGCTATCGATCGTCGCGAAATTGCGAATGATTGAGTCAATGGTTAGACCGATGAGGATCCAGGCGCCGATTTGAGGATGGCCAGCGATCCAGCGGATGGCAGAGCGGGTGAGTTGCAGTGAGGACTTAATCGAATTTTTGTTATAACTTGATCGGTCGTTGGCAGGTTCGTACATGCTCAGTGTAGCAGCTAGGCAGATGAAGCTTTGGATGAGCACCATGGCGACGGGCAAACGATGGGCAACATCGACCGAGAGGTGGGCGGAGCTTGGCAGGAGCTGGTTCACTGAAGTCGGGTCATAAAGAAATGCACCGAGGATCATCGTGATCACGTATCCCGTGGAGCGCCATCGCATCGCCGTGCTGAGGAGTTTGTCCCAAGATTCCTGTCGATGGGACTCTGGCAGCGAGTCGTAGGCAAGTGCTTCGTCTGCGCCGCTGGCACAGGCTTCCGATAGGCCTGAGAGAATTCGGTTCAAAACGCAAATGGCCATGAGTGTCGTGCCGCCGCCACGAGGTGCCAGTAATAGGCAGAGCATCTCTAACATCATGAGTGTTGAGGCTGTCACGAGTAGCTTTTTGCGCCCAATGATGTCGGCGAGTGCACCCGATGGCACTTCAAAGAGGAAGATGGTTGCTGCCCAGACGAGGTTCAGTAGGACGAACTGATCCAATGTCAATCCGAGGTCGATGAATAGGACTGCGAGAACAGGGTAGTATGCTCTCGCATTGTAAAACACCGTAAAGATGACGAATCGATGCGGGTTTCCGGCTGAACATTTCACACGCATCTCGTTGAGGTCCCTAGTTGCTTGAGTGAGATTGTTGTCATGGTCTAAAGTCCAAATTTTCGGGGAATCGTCGGATCAATGCTTGTTGATATGAGCTTCGTGTTCCGCCAGAAGCGAGCGTAATTCATTGGCCAACGCGCCTTTGCCTGCATGTTCCAGTCGTTCCAATGCGGTTCGATTGAGGAATTCACGTCCTTTATGGGTTGAAGCGATTAAATCGATTTCGGCTAAAAGCTTTGGACCCGTTTTGGTATAAATCAAGGGGTAGAGTGGATAGATCACCTCGCCATTGTTCTGGATGACTTTTGTGCCTACCGCACTGCAGATTTTGCCCTGATAGATCTCTGTGATAGCGTGGGAATCGGGCGTGTTACTTGACGCAACAATATCGTAACCAACGTTTTGTAAAACCCGCGTGTCGCTTTCTGGTGTGGCGAGTCGCAGGGTGATGGCTAGAGCACGTTTCATGTCGTGGTACTGGCAGATGGAGTTCCATGTGTCCATCCACTTGCGAGCGTCCTCTTGGGAGGGAATATTTCTGTTAGATATTGGTGTGATTTCGCCGCATTCCACGAGAAGGATTTCTTGCCACTGACTGGCAAGGTTCTTGGCTTGGGTGGTCGCCCATTCTTGGATTTCATTAGAAGATTCTTGGCGCGGAGCAAAGGTGCATAGCCAGCCTGATGGAGATCTTTCGAATGAAAGAATTTTGGGCTCGAAGCGGGCTGGGTCGCGCGGTGAAAACCATTGGACCACTGCGGCTGCGGACTTATCAGAGGCATGAATGACCAAGGGGATTGGGATGTGGATTGCGTCGGGTCGATGGATCGACCACCAGAGCTGGGTTGCTTGGATGCAGGTTTTGGCAGCATCCACAGCCGATGCCTTTAGATCGCAAAGGAGAAGGAGTTTGCTCGGGTTCGGCTCTTGGATGGCATCGAGCCATGAATGGTGCGCGAGTTCTGCGGTTTCTTGAGGCGTAAGCGGGTTGTCATCTGCCCAGTGTGCAGGAAATGTGTTGCTCGCTTGTTGGTCTTCCGCATGGTCGAATTTAGTTAGGTCGTTTTCATCGGATTGTAGAGGACTGAGGGGTACATCGATCCCCCAAAGATGTTCGGCACTTTTCGCTAGACCGCAATCAATCAGCTCAACCTTCGGGAGATCGGCGTCGGGTTCGGATGTGCTTGCATCCAAGCAGGCGATTGAAGCAGTGATCGGATCTGTTGATTTATCGACATTGACGAGCGTCCGCAACACCATGGGGGAAGTGAGGAGGTGCCAGGTGTGCGTGGTTTTGGGGGACGACTCAATCGCAAGGCTCGCCACTCGGACTCGATTGGTCCAATCGGCTGGCAGCGATGGCGAAAGGCCACCGATGAACCCGAGAATGGCGGGCAAGTCGCGGTGGTTGCAAGCGGCCAAGAATTGCTGGGCGAACTCGCGAGAATCAAGCTGAAGGAGTCGCCTGCGGTCAGTTGCGGCCTCGATTTTTTGGTGGAGGC
>CAILVZ010000091.1 GCA_903837825.1 Akkermansiaceae bacterium
AACACCCAGCGAAAACACTCATCGCTAAAATACCAAACCCCGGCCCAATTCGAGGCCGAGAAACTGTCTCTTAACTAAGCAACAAACGGTCCAAAAATCGGTTGCATCTCAAATTGGTTAGCACCCGACCCAAAGGTGTCGGCACGGGCCGAGATGCAGAAGCTTGTGATGCTGGCGACAAGCCCAAGAGCAAAGATCGTTGTTTTCATTGGCTAAGATTAGATTTATCAAATAACGCCTGTAGCCTTAAATCACTTTGCCAAGCAAAAGATTAGGTACAACCGAGGAATTAGTGAGTGGCAGCAATCCGATCAAGAAAATTGGAACACGAATTGATAAAAAACCCTTGAATCTGGTGTCCTTGGAAAACTCTTTTCCACCGAAGAGGACTTCATGCTCCATTCGCTTGGAGCTAGGTCCAGCGCTATTCACCTTATCAACTGACCATCTTTTCACTCAAGGTTTTGGCTTCGTCTTACCATTTGACGGCACCTTTATTGGCCCTAATTCTGTGCTAAAAAACCGTGCTTATCCCAGCATTTCGCACCCCGCATATTGGACTTATTAGGCTCTTTAATTTCGAGGAGCTGCACATTCTGAGGCGTGAAGTGCTAGGATTTTTGACTCAAGATGCAAGACCCGAGATGGGATTGAATTCCCGCCAGGCATTGATGGTCCTTAACGGATTTCCACCTCGTTACCCGCGCGGGTGAGCAGGCTCAGCTCTTCCATATCCTCCGTTCGCAGGATCACCCCGCGAGCCGTGTCAACCCCTGATGACTCCCCACGGATCTGGAGCGCCGGTTTGGCGATCTGGATGACCTTTCGAGCGCCATGGTATTCTTTCGAGTCTGGCTTCACTTGGCGGCCATCGATGTCAGCCAGTTTGCCGCTGATGGTCGTGCGTGCAGGTAGAATTGGCGCGGTGGTTCCCATGCGAAGGATCGGGAATTCGCAGACAAACCGACCCCCGTCCCAGATTGAGATTGCCTTGCGCTTCGGTTCGATTAGCACGCGAAACTCTAGCGGCAACACAACGACTTCTTCACCCGCCTGTAGGTTCTTCAAATCCGTCATCCCGTTGAGACTCATGATGGCGTCTACGGTGGTCTTGTACTCTGCGGCGATGCCAATGAAGGAATTCCCACGTTTCACCGTGTGGGATTTTTTCCCCTCCATGCGCGCACTGGATAGAATTTCATCGAGATTCATCTCACCTACGATCCGGCGAGCGGTCGGAGCCGCAGACGACGTTGGGAACACATTGACAATCGTCGTCAGCTTCTCTTTCGCCTCAACAATCTTGCCTAGGGCGATGAGCTCATGGGCTTTTTGGTATGCCATTTCACCTGGATCGATGTCAGGCAACTCCTTGGAATCCAGCATTTTGGCGAACTCTGTATCCGGCTGCCTTCCGGCCACTTCCGCGGGATTCGGAATGATATCTCGGAAAATCCCATCTAACGGATTCACGAGAACATGATACGAAAGCATGCAGGTAAACCCAATCACCCCTGCCACACCGAGCGCGGAGAGAAGTTTAATGAACGTCCAAAACCTCATAGGCAACAATCATTTCGCTGGAAGACTTTTTTTGGAATCCGCCCCATGATGCAAGAACTGCTTGGATCGAATGGGAAAATTTTCGGGCAAAAATCGTTTAGATGAGGCCCCGCCGCTTGAAGTCGAATGCATTGATTTCTTGAGACCGCAGAATCATTTCGAAGGAAAATTTCAGGATCGAAATTTCCCATGCGTCGTCTACTCCCTCGATCACCGCACGTGAAGGGTTTCCCGTCCGGCGAATGTCTTCGAGCACGCGATCCCGTACCGCATCGATGCTGTCGTGAATAATTTCTTCATGCACCGCGCCCCGACGGAATTGGAATCCATACTGGAGGAAAGCGAGGTCCCTCCCCTCGGATTTTAGCTTCTCGACCAAGCGGTCAAAGCGCGCCCTCGCTGAGTCATCAAATCCCTCAAGCTCAACCTCGCGATAAGCCGACGGGCGTAAAATCCTCGGGCGCATCGCCTCGACCTCACCCGTGCGAATGCGTACCTCCCCCGTGCGATCCATCAACTCACTGATCAGCTGGAACTCGAAGCGTGTCTCGCCGAACGTGTCGATCCGGCGGTCCGGTTCACGAAGGACCTTCGTCATTTCTAGCGCGTAGTGAATGTCGTCTGGCGAGTGCATGATCAACGGAACTTCATGCGGATTCGGCGCATTGCAATGAAAAGGGCGGAAACCTTCTTCAGGAATCCGCCCTTTTACGAAATGTTTGCCTAGCGGAAAATTTAGGCTTGTTGGCTGGTGATGTAAGCCACGACGTCGCCGACGGCTTGCAGTTTCTCAGCCTCTTCATCAGGAACTTCGATATCGAATTCTTCTTCAAAAGCCATGACGCGTTCGACGGTGTCTAGCGAGTCAGCGCCGAGGTCTTCGACGAATTTAGCTTCGGTTGTCACTTGATCAGCGTTGACGCCAAGTTGGTCGACGATGATGTCCTTTACACGGGCTTCGATAGTTTTGTCTGACATGATTTGCTGTTATTGAGGGTTGGCGTTGGGATTGGTTACCGCTTGCTGCCCCGACTTTGCAACCTCGAAAGCGAATTGGAAGCGCAAAAGAACAGAAAAGAGCGGAAGACGCGAAAATGGTGAATCAATCGGCGGGAGGAGCGCTCTCGGTGGTGTCAGCCGCGGCAGAGGTATACTCGATGATTTTCCCCGAAAAGTTCGCGCGAATCTGGTCCATTAGGCGCTCGGCGGGCTCCCCGTCTTTTTTCGCAAATCCACCATAGGTTAGGCCATCGACTCGGATTCTTCCCTCACCTGAGGCACCATCATAGTGGAGAAAGGCAATCCCCTTGGTGTCCCATTTCCGAAGGTCGAGCGTCTTCAAATCCCCGAACAAAACGCGCCTACCGTCTTGGGCGACAATCGCCTGACCATCGACCGAGATCGATCGGCGCAGGGTGCGAATGAGAAAAAAGCCTGCCGTACCAGCGAGAACCGCGCAAATGACGCACACAATCAACTGCTCTCGCATTTTTCCCGCATCATAGGGGTGCTCGGGCGGCGCAGCATTTAACCCACGCTCGCGCGTGTATTCGCGCCAGAGGATATTCCACTCCAGCGATTTCATCCGCTCGAAGTCATGGAGCACCGCAGGCCACGGCATCGGTAGTGTCAGATTTACCGGGATAACCGAGCGGTCGGCAGGAAATATGACTTCCTGCTTCGCGGCAAAGGCCGTCCAAGCATCTGGCGTCAACGTACCGCCAGCATTCATCTTGGAGAAGGCTTCATTTGCCGCTTGAAACGCTTTATTTACGTAAAAAACCTCATTCTTTTTCCGGTAGCCCGTCGTGCCATCGACATAAAACAACACCGTGAACACTCCAAACATCAGTAGCATCACCAGAGCACGGAGGAGGAACCAGGGCGTTGGTTTGCAGACGATCGATTCGGTTGAACTCATTGGGATTGGCATGATGGAACCCGCCAAAGCGGGACATTGCAAGCCACAAGCCAGAGTGATCCATTGATTTTCGTGACGATTCTGACTTGCCGATCCGCCCGACCTTGGGTAATCCCAATGGCGTTATGCCAATTGCAACTCCCGCGCAGTATCGCGCCATGCTCGACGCCGCCCAAAAAGGTGGTTACGCCTATCCCGCAGTCAACGTGACTTCGATCACCACCATCAATGGTGCCCTCCGTGCCTTCTCGGAAGCCAAATGCGACGGCATCATCCAAGTTTCCACCGGCGGTGGTGAGTTCGCCTCCGGCACGATGGTGAAAAATGCTGCATTCGGCGCGATCATCCTCGCGGAAGCCGCCCACCTTCTCGCTGAGAAACACGACGTCCTTATCGGCCTCCACACCGACCACTGCCAACCTGGCAAAGTGGATTCGTTCCTTCGCCCCTTGCTTGAAGCATCGAAAAAGCGGATCGCCGAGGGCAAAGGCCCACTTTTCCAAAGCCACATGCTCGATGCCTCCGAGCTCCCGCTCGAGGAAAACCTCACACTCTCGAAAGCACTCCTCAAGGAATGCGCCGACCTCGGCATCATTCTTGAAGTCGAAGCGGGCGTCGTCGGTGGCGAAGAAGATGGCCATGACACCTCTGGAGTCGCCGCCGAAAAACTCTACACCACCCCCGAGGACATGCTCGCGGTCTATGAGGCGCTTCAACCGATCGGCCGCTTCCTTTTCGCTGCGACCTTCGGCAATGTTCACGGTGCCTACAAGCCCGGTGCCGTCAAACTCCTCCCAACCATTCTTCGCGATGGCCAAAAGGTCGTAACCGACAAACACGGTGCTGCTGCGGAAATGGACCTCGTTTTCCACGGTGGCTCCGGCTCCGACCTCTCCGACATCCGTGAGACCCTCGACTACGGCGTGGTCAAGATGAACATCGACACCGACACACAATACGCATTCACCCGCCCGATCGTGACTCACATCTGCCAAAACATCGAGGGCGTGCTCAAAATCGACGGTGAAGTCGGCGACAAGAAGCAATACGACCCGCGCTCGTATTTGAAAAAAGCGGAGGTCTCGCTTGCCAATCGTCTCAAGGAAGCCGCCGATGACCTGCGTGCAACTGGCCGCACGATCTTCGGCACCGTTTGACTTTCATCGAAAAGCGGCCTTGGTTGATCCAGGGCCGCTTTTTGTTGCCCAGATCCAAGCATTTCAAAAATCAATCCATGTCGAATTCTAAAGCAACGCAGGAGAACCCGCTGGCAAACATCATGATCAATGTGATCATCCCCGTGCTGATCCTCAGCTACCTCAGCAAAGATCCCGCATTGCAGGAAAAATTAGGAAACATCGCCAAGCCTTGGCACATCGGCCCACACAAGGCGATGGTCCTCGCACTGATCCTTCCGCTCGGCTATGGCATTTGGCATTACATCAAGACCCGCAAGACCAACCTTTTCTCTGCGCTTGGCCTAGCGTCGGTACTTTTATCTGGCGGTTTGACCGTTTACCTCTGGAACGCAAATGGCACGGTCAAGCCGAACGCTGGCATCCTGTTCGGCTTCAAGGAGGCTCTGATCCCACTCGTTTTGGGCATCGCCATTCTCTCTTCCCACCGTTCACCGAACCCTCTGATTCGTGCATTCCTCTACAACGACTCGATTTTCGACATCCCAAAAATCGAAAGCCGGATCGCAGAAATTGCTGCCGAAAAGGAATACGATCGGCTGCTTCTCGAAGCAACCAAGCTTCTAGCAGCATCATTTTTCGTGAGCTCGCTTCTAAATCTCGGACTCGCACAATGGTTCTTCCGAGGATTCGACGCCCACACAATCAGCGCACTCGAAACCTACAACGCCATCA
>CAILVZ010000092.1 GCA_903837825.1 Akkermansiaceae bacterium
CGACGGCGCCCAGGACAAAGCGGCGATCTACCACTCGGGAGACGCAATGGTAGAATACCGGCTTCAAGTCCGAATTCCGCCACTCTGCCAGCCATCGCGCCCTTCGCATGCTCGAGAAATACCAACTCTGCCCAAACCGTCAACAATAAATCGATAAAAGGACTGTCCCTTTATTGAATAGTCCCTTTATTAAATATTTACATTCTCATTTCATCGCCCACTTCTTCGCATCCTCAAACTGGTTCCAGCGGAGCCAGACCTGCATATCCTCCCTACATTCAATTTTATTGAGCAACCTCGAGCATGTTGCTTTATCATCGTTCCTCATCGCGAACCTCGCGAAATTATTCAGATTCCACATGCTCGCCGGATATCGGCGCTCCATCTCTTCGAAACCGGCCTTGAAGCGTGGCTACAGGACTCCGATCTCGTTCCAAGCGTCCGGATAAAAGTCGGCCATTGCCCAACATACCCTCGTGTAGAGTTCTTTTTTAAAAGGGGTCTCTTCCTTCGTCTGATCCGCTATGAACTTTTGCCACTCCTGCTCCTCTCCGTACCACCTGGGAAGTAAATGGGTGCAGACTGCGATATAGATTTCAAAGCAACCAGGAAACTTATCAAGCGAAGCCCGTAGATTCGTCATCACCGTTTCTCTTGGCCAACCCTGTGACATAGCGATTGCCTGACGTGTAAGATAAAAATCTGGGCGTCTATCACCTTCTGGAATGCTTTCCAGCACAACGTTCGCAGATACAATCCTCTCACGGAATTTTCCCCAACCTTCTTCCGTCACCTTGTCGATATTGAATAATGGACTGTCCCTTTATTGCTACTGTGACAAATCTCTCCATTTTTATTTTCAAATCGTTTCCCACACCCAACTCTCTGATAAGATAGCCCTTCGCTCTTATCTAATTATTTCCTGGGAGAACTGCCTCAGATTCTCGAGAGAAGGATCTCATTTCCTAACAGAACGAAATCAACACTCCCCTTGAGAGTTTGATTGATGAACGGAGTGTTTTGTGACTTCGACTTCATGAATTCTGCCGTGAAGTTCGTCTCCCCTTCGGCGTCGAACAGGATGAGATCGGCAGGCTGCCCGACCTCAATGGAAACAGCCGGCAAGCCCATCAGGCGACGAGGTTCGGCGGAATAACGCTTCACAATGAGATCCCAGCCGAATTTTTTCGTGCAAACGAAGTGATGAAAAAGGGAGACCAGCGCGGTGTCCATTCCGGTAATTCCGTTAGGCGCGCTCACAAAATCCTGGGATTTCTCAAACGGGGTGTGCGGCGCATGATCCGTTGCGATGAGGTCAAAAACCCCATCGATGAGACCTTGGAGAAGCCCATCGTTGTCAGCCTGAGTGCGGAGCGGAGGGTTCATTTTGTAATTGGTGTCGAAGTCACCAATGTGCTCGTCGGTAAATAGCAAGTGATGCGGCGAAACCTCTGCGGTGACCTTCACATCGCCGCGCGCTTTCCACCACCGGATGGTTTCCATGCCCAACTTGCTTGATACGTGCTGGATGTGAATGTGAGCACCGGCGGCGTGAGCGAGGCGAATGTCACGATCGATGATGATTTCCTCGGCGCATGCTGGGGAGCCTTTGATTCCAAGTCGATAACTGACCACCCCTTCATTGAGTGCTCGTGGGCCTGCTAGTTCTGGAACTTCACAGTGACTGGCGAAGAACATTCCGAATTCCGCTGCGTATTGCATCGCGCGGAATAATACCGCTGGATCGCCGGTGGTATCGCCGTCATCCGTGAGCATTTTTACACCGAGCGCGCGCATGCCATCGATGCCGGCAAGCTCCTTGCCATGCCGATCCTTGGTCACACAGCCCGAAGTATAGACTGGGATTCGGGCAGTTCGCTTCGCAATTTCCAGCACATTAGCCACCACGGTGGCAGAGTCGATCGCTGGACGGGTGTTGGGCATCATCACCACGCCAGTGATCCCGCCATTGATGGCCGCCTCGGATCCGGTGGCGATGGTTTCCTTTGCCTCAAAACCCGGCTCGCGAAAATGGACATGGGCGTCGAACATTCCTGGGGCGAGCACACGCTTAGCCGCACTGATGACCTTGGCCCCTGCTGGAGCCATTAGACTCTGGCCGATCGCTTGAATTTTACCATCGGAGATGAGGACGTCGCCATCGACGAGCGCAGGGGAATGCTCCGAAGCGATGCAGGCGTTTTGGATGAGGATGGTCATGGGCTCGCGACCAGTCTGGACAGGATCGCGCTCATTTCAAGCCCTCTGCGCAGGAAACTCCGTGAATCTCAGCCCTTCAGGATGCCGTCGAGCCAAGTGAGCATTTTACGTCGGAAAGCACCATCGTCATGGGAAAGGGCTGTGCCGTGGCGACCGCCTTGAACTTCAAACAGCGTTTTCGGCTGTCCTGCAGCCTCGAAGAGTTGGTGACCTTGGGACACTGGAACCACCTCATCGTTGCTACCATGGACAACGAGCAATGGCACCGGAGCGAGTTTTTTCACAAAATCTTTGGGTGCAAGTTCGTCGGTCACTAGGCTGGCCCCGAGTTGCCCCCCGACGATGCGGGCCATCGCCTGATATGAGGCGAAGGCACCATCGATGACAATCGCACGCAATCCCTTCACTGGCGCTTCTCCGAGGGCAGTCACCGACTGAGCACCGCCGAGGCTGTGGCCGTAGGAAATCAGTCGATTGGTATCAATGTCCTTTCGTTGACGAATGAAGGCAAATGCTGCTTTCACATCGTCGATCATGCCACGGCGGTCGACGCTGCCGTCAGATTTCCCAAATCCACGGTAGTCGTAAATCAGCACGTTGAAGTTCGCCTCAGCGAGCCAAGTGCAAAACCCAAGGTGATGCCCCATCGATCCGGCATTGCCGTGCGAAAAAATGACGGTGCCCTTGGCGGATGATACCGACTTGTTCTTGGCCGGGATGAACCAGCCATGCAACTTGGTGCCATCGGCGGATTTGAAATCGATCGATTCAAACTTGAGCCCCCATGCAGCAGGCGTCGTTGGCTCATCGCGAGTCGGAAAATAAAACAACTGGTTGCCGCCGTTTTTGCCGACCGCCCCCTCGACGACTTTCGCGAGGTCGCCATCCGGATCTTGGAGCAACGCGGAGAGATCGTCTGCGGAGATCGGCGGTCGGCCCGGTTCAGCAGCGATCGCAAAGACAAGCGAAATAAGCCAGCAAGCAAGAATCCGAAGCTTCATTACCCATGGAACGAAACCGCCGAGCCAATTTGTCGAATTCATTCGTCAGTCGATCCGAAGCCGCTTGAAACCATCAAACTGGTGCCTTGTCCAACTCAAAGGCATCGTGCACCGCGCGCGCTGCATCCTCGATGCGTGGCTCGTCGACAGTCACCGCAATTTTGATTTCCGAGGTCGAGATCATGCCGATGTTGATTCCAGCATCACCAAGTGCCTTAAACATCGTTGCTGCCACGCCCGAGTGCGAGCGCATGCCGATACCGACGGCAGAGAGTTTTGCGATGCCCGCTTCTGTCTCGATCTTCGAGCTTGGCGCGAGGCTTGCGAGCAATGGCTTGAGCGCAGCTTGCGCCTTGCCGAGATCGCTCGAGTGCATCGTGAACGAATGACGAGCGAATCCATCGTGCGCGATGTTCGAAATGATCATGTCCAAGTTGATCTCCGCATCGCCGAGGGCGCCGAGGATCCGGCCGGACATACCGGGTTCATCGGGTATACCTGTTAGAGTGACACGTGCTTGCGAGCGTTCGATCGAGACGCCACGGATGACGACATTTTCCATATTGGGATGTTCTTCTAACACGAGAGTTCCTGGGTTATTGTTGAGCGAGGAGCGGACTTCGAAAACGACGCCGAATTTCTTAGCGAATTCCACCGAGCGAGATTGCATCACCTTCGAACCGGACGATGCCATTTCCAGCATTTCGTCGTAGGAAATTTCTGGCAGCTTGCGAGCGTTTTTCACGATGCGTGGGTCACAGGTATAAACGCCATCGACATCGGTTAGAATCTGACAGACATCCGCTTTGAGTGCGGCAGCCACCGCGATGGCGGTGAGGTCAGAGCCCCCGCGGCCGAGGGTGTGAATCATTCCGTTCGGGGTCACTCCTTGAAATCCTGCGACTACGAGCGACTTACCCTCAGCAAGAAAGCTCTGCATGAGCGATGGATCCATGTTGAGGATACGTCCTCGCGTGTGCGAACCAGTGGTGTGAATGCCCGCTTGGCTGCCGGTGATCGAGATCGCAGGCACGCCGATTTCATGAAGCGCCATGGCGAGGAGAGCGATCGACTGCTGCTCGCCGGTGGCAAGTAAGACGTCCAATTCGCGCTCCGAGGGATTTTCCGCGAGTTCCTTGGCCATCTTGATCAATCCATCGGTGACGCCCGACATCGCGGAAACAACGGCCACGACTTGGCTTCCCTCGTCGCGGGTGCGTTTCATGCGTGCCGCGACGTTTCGAATGCGATCGAGCGAGCCGACGGAAGTTCCGCCATATTTTTGAACGATAAGGGCCATGGGTGAAGCGGGCGGGATTGAAGTGGAACTTGGTAGCCTTGGCAAGAAATTGAAGTGCCGAAAATTCACCAAGCGCGTTGCTGGTCAACGAACGACGGTTCTGGACGAGCCTCATCATAGTATCGATGAAACACCGGGCAAGCCGATCCAGACATCGGCGGAACCAACCAAGACCAGTCGCCCGGCACGCCGCGGCCGCACTTTTCCTCTTGGGCGACGTGCTGCATGAATTGCGCGGAAGCAGTATGATGATCGACGATCGCCACACCCGACTCGCGGAACGAATGCAAGACCGCCGTATTCAATTCGACCAGCGCACGATCTTTCCAGAGCATCCTGCGTGAGGAGCGGTCGATGCCCATGCGGTCGGCGATGTCTGGCAGAAGATTGTAGCGGTTCTCGTCGCCGAGGTTTCGGGATGCGATCTCGGTGCCCATGTAATAGCCACTGAAGGGTGCGGCAGTAAAACGAAGTCCGTGCCCCACCAGCGCCATGTCGGAAACCGCGGGCAAGGCATGCCACTTCAACCGGAGGTCCGCAAACCAAGGTAAATCCGGGTGCGTGATCGGCACCTCCAACACTGCATCCTCTGGCACGACGAAAAGTTTGGGCGGTGCTCCTGGGCACTCGATCACCAACGGCAAAATATCAAAAGCCCCACGGTCACTGGGAGGCTGCCACCCCATTTCGATGACCTTCTCGGTCAGCGGCACCTGCTCAGGATCACCGAGCACGGTGCCATCCAGCGCACGATAGCCTGCGTAACGAATCAATTGGCGATTCCAGATCCGAATCCCCCGCTCGCCCTGCTCGGCGGGCTGAAACACCGTGACGGTCGGCCGGATTTTTCCCGCATGGGTCGAATGCCGAAGATGAGCAACGCATCCCTCGAAGACCTCGTCTGGCGTCACCGCTGAACGAGCGTCCAAAAGCTCAAGTGTCTGCCAAAAGTATCGACCAATGCAACGGGCGTTGTTCCGCCAAGCGATTCGAGCCATCTCCGTGAGATTCTCAGAATCGGTGGCATCCAAACTTCCCGGAATTAGCATGCCAAATGGCTCGGTCATGGAGTCATCCTGTCTTTTTAGTGAACCATCAGAACCCTCAACGGTGAAATACTCTCGCGCCGGATCGCTTACCTGATCCGCTCAAGCAACCAAGCGAGCAATCCGCTGATCGGCAGGCGTTCCTGCTCCATCGAATCCCGATGACGCACCGTGACCGTGCCTTTCAGGTCTTCGCCCTGTTCGCCGAGTGTTTCGAAGTCGACCGTCACACAGAATGGCGTACCCACTTCGTCCTGGCGGCGATAGCGGCGACCCAGCGCCCCGCCATCGTCGTAGAAGACCGTCATCCATGGTTGGAGGGTCTTTTGGATCTGGCGACAAATCGCAACTTGTTCCTCATTTTTCTTAAGCAGCGGGAAAATACCCACCTTGATGGGAGCCATGCGTGGGACGAAGCGCAACACCGTGCGGATGTCTTCCTTGCCCTTTTCATCGGTGAGCACTTCTTCATCGAACGCCTCACAGATCAACGCAAGCACCGTGCGGTCGCAGCCCGCAGACGGCTCAACGACGTGCGGCAAGAATTTCTCCTTGGTCTCCTCATCGAAGTAAACGAGTGATTTTCCAGCACCCTTTTCGTGCACCCCGAGATCGTAGTCGGTGCGATAGGCCACGCCTTCCAGCTCCTGAATGCCGAAGGGGAATTCGTATTCGATGTCGTACGTTTTTTGCGAATAGAACGCGCGCTCACCATCTGGAATGTCGAGGATGTGCAGCTTTTCGCGCGGAATGCCGATCTCGCTGTAAAACTTGAGGCGCTCCTCGAGCCACTCATCGGTGAGGCGCAGGCCATCATTCGGGTGGCAGAAATACTCGATCTCCATTTGCTCAAACTCACGTGAGCGGAAGGTGAAATTGCGCGGGTTGATCTCGTTTCGAAACGACTTCCCAACCTGGGCGATGCCGAACGGCAATTTCACGCGGTTCGAATCCAGCACGTTTTTGTACTGCACGAAGATCGACTGGGCGGTCTCAGGACGAAGGTAGGCGATTTGATCGCCAGTAGCCCCGAAATTCGTCTGGAGCATGAGGTTGAACTGACGGGGCTCGGTCAGAAGAGAACCATTATCAGGGTTGAAGCCCGTGGTTCCCACCAGCTCCTCGCGCCGGGATTCTGTTAGCTCCAACTCCTTTGGAGAAACCTTCTTGTCCGGCATCAACTCACCATAAAATTTGCGGGCAGTCTTGTGCGACTCGATCGGATCTTTACCGCTTGCGACCAACACCGCGAAGGGCCGCTCGATACTCCATCCAGACGCCGGATGACTCGCCCCCGAGAAATAAACCGCCGTCCCGTCCTGGGCCGGAATCTGATCGGCACGCAACCGGGCCTTGGACAACAAGCAGTCGCACATCGGGTCGCTGAAGCCACCGACGTGACCAGACGATACCAGGACCTGCTCCATCGTGAGGATTGCGCCGTCCATGCCGAGCACATCGTCGCGCTCTTGCACGGTTTTCCGCCACCAGTAATCCTTCAAATTCCGCTTCAATTCAGCACCCAGCGGGCCGTAATCCCAGCATCCATTGAGACCACCATAGAGTTCTCCCGCTTGGAAAACGAAGCCCCTGCGTTTGCACAACGACACGATTTTCTCCATGCGGACGGGGTCAGTAACATCTTTGTTGGCCATAAATTCAATAGGTTGGGGCGGAGAGGGAAGCAGGTGTGAAGCCGCGCGGCAAGGCAGGATTGCAATGCCCACCACCCCCAAATCGCTATCCGCCAACTAAAGCAGCGTGCCACGAAGGACCACCCCCGCCACCGCGAAGTAAATGATCAATCCGGTCACATCCACCAAGGTCGCCACAAATGGCGCCGAGGAAGTCGCTGGGTCAATCCCCAGTCGCTTCAGCAAAAATGGCAGCATCGAGCCGGATAAAGTTCCCCAAAGCACCACCCCGATCAGTGAAATCCCGACCGTCACGGCCACCAGCAACCAGTGTGGCCCGTACGCATCCGAAAAAAGCGACCACACGGCGATCCGCAATATCCCAATCACCGCCAAAATCAGCCCCAGCACCAGCCCAGAAAAAATTTCACGCCGCATCACCTTCCACCAGTCGCGTAAGCCGACCTCGCCGATCGCCATGGCACGGATGATCAAGGTCGCCGCCTGCGATCCGCTATTGCCACCGCTTGAAATGATCAGCGGCACGAAAACTGCTAGAATCACCGCTTTGGAAATATCATCCTGAAAGTGGCCCATCGCCGTAGCCGTCAGCATTTCGCCCACAAAAAGTACCACGAGCCAGGTCGCCCGTTTTTTGACAAGCCTCGCCAAGGAAATGTCCATGTAGGGCTCATCGAGTTGCTCCATCCCCCCGAGCTTTTGGATGTCCTCGGTGGCCTCCTCCTCGACCACGTCGAGAATGTCATCAACCGTCACAATCCCGACCAACCCGCCGTGGCCGTCGACCACGGGCAAAACCGTCCGGTCGTATTTGCGGAATGCCGAAACAGCTGATTCTTGATCATCGGTCGCGGCGAGTGAGATCAGCACATCGTTTCGCAGGTCCTTGACCTTGGCTTCAAGCGGAGCGAGGAGGATCTCGCGGATGCGGACTTCGTCGACGAGCTTGCCCAGCGCATCGACGACATAGAGCACGTTCAGTGTCTCCCGATCACGCCCATGGCTGCGGATATGATTGAGTACCTCACGAGCCGTCCATTCATCCCGCAAAGTCAAGTATTCGGACGTCATCATCCGTCCGATACTGTTCTCGGGGTAATCTAACAAACGCAGTGCCACCGCACGCTCCCTCGGAGAGAGAGACTCAACCAAGCGGGCGCACACCGCGGTTGGCAACTCCTCCAGCAAAGCCGTCCGGTCATCCGGCGACATGGCATCAAGAATGCCCGCGGCCTGCTCGTTGCCCATCGCGTGAATCAATTCCTCCTGGGCCTCGACGGGCAGATATTCGAAAAATTCCGTTGCCAACTGCATCGGCAGCAAGCGGAACAATGCAGCCTGTTCGGCCGGCTCGAACTCCTCGATCAACTCCGCGGAGTCTGCCGGAGTGAGGGCCGTCAGCGAGGCCCGGATGGCCATGAAATTCCTTGCTGCCAGCAGCTCTGCCAATTCTCGGGATGTTAGCTTCGTGCTCATGCGATTGAGAATGGGAATGAGGTCAGACACGGCATGACCTCCCGAGCCACAATGAGCAAGCCGAAACGAATCATTCGAGCTGGATCTTTTGCCAGCTGGGCATGGGATGCAGGTCCCTAGGCCATTTCACTCAGCCGCGAATGTCCGAGATGCCGAAAACGCGAAATTCTCTGGGTCATACATGGATTCGACCTTGGCAGGAGGCGCAACCGCCTGACCGGCAAGGGTGCAGCGCACGAGATAGGTCACGGTATAGGTCCCCCTCCCCCTGACCTCATCGAGGAAAAACGTCGCACGGTCACTGCGGAGCTCGGAGTGGCTCACCCGCCAGTCTGATTGGCTGGTGGGCGTCCCAACCGCCGCCCGCTGTGATTGAAAATCGGAATTCACGGTTTCAAAAACCGCGGGTAATGGGTCATCGATGCAAAGATAACGCGTGGCAACCTTGGGCAAGGTCACCCGCAGTGAAACTCGGATCAGATCCCCCACTTTTGGCTCTGTTAGAATTTCCGCGGATCCATTGGCAAGAATGCGCTCGTAAATCCGGTCGATCGACAACCCATTTTTCGCCACGGGCTGGAGGGGCTGGATCGGTGGTTTTGAAGCAAGCGCGAGACGGACGAAGGCCGCTTGGTGACTGGTGAGATCGAGCTTTAGATCGGGCGCGAGTGTGAACGACCTCGTAGCAACTGGCGTCTCTCGAGTTAGAGAAATCGTCTCCGTTCCCTTCGCCGCATCGAGCTGAAGAGTGACTGACTCACTCGCGACCGTCTCGGATTTCGCAAAGGCCGCCATGGCGAGGAGGCTCCAACCATTCACCCACGTCGTCCGCCAGTGCCCATAAGGGTTGCGCTCGCGAAGCATTCGGTCCAACGCCTTGGTCGGCTCATCGCTCGTTGGATCGGTCGCCAGCCACGCGAT
This sequence comes from Akkermansiaceae bacterium, assembly GCA_903837825.1. Classification (GTDB taxonomy): domain Bacteria; phylum Verrucomicrobiota; class Verrucomicrobiia; order Verrucomicrobiales; family Akkermansiaceae; genus Luteolibacter. The sequence goes on from CAILVZ010000092.1 coordinate 9,620, forward strand.
CAATCGGCACGCATCGTCGGGTGACCATGGCATCCAGTCATCCGATTTCAGCCGGAGAGGAACCTGAGAAGTGAGAAGCGACTTGGCCACCGCAAGATAGGTCGGATTTTTGGCATCTTGAATGACAATGGCGGCAGCCAAAAGCGCGCGAGCGCTCGGTGTAAGCTCGGCGATGCGGTCAACTAACAGATTTTGATAAGCAGGTTGTGGCGCATGAGCGAGTGCGAGAACATATAGGGCACGAGTGTGACCTTCGAGAGCCGAAGTCGATTTTTCATCAGCAATGCCACGCAGGCTTTCCGTTAGATTATTAGCCAATGCTTCGATGGCAGATGTCGGAACATTCGCACCTTTTTCGGACGCCATCACCAAGCCCATGCCCGCATAAGCAGTGGCCCATGCAACGGCATCCTGCCCGCCTGGCCAGTAGCTGAAAGAACCATCTGGAAGTTGCATGGAAAGCAGGCGATCGACCCCTGCTTGAATGGCAGCAGCCACCTTCTCCTTTGGAACCTTCGCGAAGCCCGGCACCACCGGTCTCAGCTCCTCAACCGTCAGCCAAGGAATCAACGATGAGGTGGTCTGCTCAACACAGCCATAGGGGTAGTGCAGCAGGTAATCGATCGAGGAACCGGCCTCCAGGAGCAATGACCGCGAAAACTCGACATCCACCCCACCCGTCCCCGCGAGCAGCGCTGGATCCAACGAGGCGCGCAGATCTTGCTTGGTGCCAGACGCGTCGAGACGCACAAACTTCGTCTGCCGCAACAGCGGCATCGGGTACTCAACTGGGAACCGGCATTCCACAAAATCCGTTAGATCACGACGGATAGAATCGGTTAGTTTTGTATCATCAAGCGCAACGGGGGTTGCCAACCATGTCAGAACTGCCTCGCCCGTTTGATCGGCATGGATTGGAAACACCAGCGAAGCCGACCCGCCGGGAGCCAGGGAAACCCGCTGTGTAGTGGGTCCAACGCTGGTGGTGCAGGAGCCATCCGAAGGGTTTCCATTGCGAATCTGGATTTCCCATGTCCCACGGAATGCTGAAGCATTTTGCACGAGCACTTGGGTGTTCACCGTATCGGATTGATTGGCAAACCGCGGAGCTTTCGGCTCTAACATGAGTTGTTTTTTCACCACGACCGCTGACTCCGTTTGACCGAAGCGCGAGGTACCGTGATGGGCAATGGCCATGATGCGGTAGCGGGTGAGTGTATCGGGCACCTTGAAGGTGTGAGAGAACCTTCCTCGAGCGTCGGTGATGATCGCGGGCGCCCACGTCGCACAGGGATCGAAGTTTTTCCGTAGCAGATCCGCGAGCTTACTAAAATCCCCACCTCCTCCGACAAAATACCCCTTGATATTGAACTGCTGCAACTCTGGATCCTCTGGCACAAAGCTTTCAAATGACATGCCCGTTTCCACATCGAGCGTCCTCGGTTTGAAAAAGTAATCCATCGGCCTAGGCGTTTCGTAGCCCATCACTGCGAGCGTGCCTTCATCTTCTGCGTAAAGCGTCACCTCCGCACCGCTTGCGGGTTGGCCATTCGCGAGGGTCACCTTACCCACAAGACTCGCCTCATCGCCCGGGCGGTAGGTTGGCGCCGAGGATTGGAGGTCTACCGCGAGCGTATCCTTCACATTTTGCACGGTCAGCTCGCAATACCCCAGCCGGAGTTGGGGCTGTTTGAACTTGCGAGCGGACTCCTTGGCACCCTTCACAATGAGAACCGAAACGAAGGCATTTGGCGCGTCTTCGTCTATCACCGGAACTTCCACGACCGGATGATCCGCCCTGAGTTCCACCTGAAAGGATCGAAGCACTTTCTGACGCTCGACGGTCACCAGCGCGGTGCCTTCGATCGGTGACAGCACGAGAATTCGAGCAGTCTCACCCGGCTTGTATGACTTTTTCTCGGCAATCAATTTGATGCGCAACCCGTCCTCATAGGCCCATGGATACTCGTGTGCCCCGTAGACCTCGAAATGGATCACCGTCGCAAACGCCCGCCCCTCCGGATCCGTCCCACGGACGGTGAGGAAATGCCGCCCATTGGCCTTGGGGACGAAATCGAACGATGCACCTTCTTTTGCAGAATCCGCAGGTTCAATCGTCACTTCCCGCGTTTCCACGGGTTCCTCCGCCACTTCATTTCGCGTGGTGGTCGCCCCCGTGGCCGTTGTGGATTTTACCGTCGAGTTCACCTCACGGGTCAGCGTGGCCGTGACTCGAACCGATTTCAAAAATGGCTCACCATGCGTGTCCGTAGCGACGATTCTAAGTGGCAGATGCTCGCCGACCCTCACGAGCTTGTCGTTTCTTGAGATGCCGATGTAGATGGATGCAGGATGAACCACGGTGGATACCATGGAGGTCAGGGTTTGGTTATTGGCATCGGTGACTTCCGCTTGGATATTCACCTCGCGTCCAGTGGGAAAGTCCGCTTGGGGAATATCCAACTCAATCTTGGCTTTGCCATTCGCACCCAGCTGGAGTTCACCTTTCAATTGGTCAGGATGCGCCGCCTCCCCAACGTCCGAGTTGTAACCAAAATAATGATACCAATAACCCCAGTCATCCGTCCGATGGTTACCAAACAGGAAATCACGGAATCGCTCGGGATACGGATTTTTTGCAGTGATCCGACTGAAATAAGACACCTTCCCTGCGGCCACGGGTTGCCCTTGGTAGTAGGATGCGGTGAGGTCACTTGATATTCTAACAGCTCCAATCGGTGGCTCCGCGAGCACTTGTGCGATCTCAAACGCATTGCGACGGAACTCTTGAACCTGAAGAGGAATCTCAAAGCGAGCGCTGGCCATCAGCGGCTCGCGCACCGACCAGTCATCGGACGCCTCCGCTCGAGCAATCTCCTCGGGATATTCGAGGCGAATCACGTGACTGCCGGTTTGCCCCTGCGGAAGCGTGTACGTTAGATCAAATGAGCCCGACGCCGAAAGCGTGACAGGCGATGTGTGAATTTCCTTTTCGGTCGGATCCATGATCACAACCCGTGCCAAACCCGATTTTACTGCCTCGATGGCATTGCCATTTTGCATCCGAACCAGGCCTTTGAGGTGCATTCTTTCCCCTGGCCGATAGACCGAGCGATCCGTGAATAGAAATGCTTGGCGCGAGCTTTTCGGCGACTTATTCCATGAATAATGAATCGGAAAATGCCATAACCCCACCGTTTCAAGAGTCGAGTCAAACGCAGTAATGTAACTGTCATCGCCGAGTGTTGCATGAAGATGTCGCGCCAATGCCGAACGCGGCAATGTGGCCAGCCCGGAGGCGTTGGTTATCGCGGCTTGCAGAGCACTGGCTTCCTCGCCGTAAAGCTGCAATTTCACCTTGGCCAGCGGAGCGCCCGTGTTGCAGGAGAACGCATAAACCATCGCTTCCTTTTCGGTGAGTTTCCATGCAAGGCCGATGTCAGTGAGCTGCACGAGCGCCTGAGCGGTCGGACGGAGAGGACCACCACATCCGTCAGCCCCCTTGCCCGCCGCCTCGACGAAAAACTCCCCGCAGCGCATGCCCTTGGGAAGGTCTTCATCCCAGTCGAACGTCACCATCTTACTGGTGTCGATCGGATTGCTCAGAGGAATCTCACGCTCCATGACCATCTGCCCAAGAACCAACCCAAACGGAATCGGAGCAGTGGGTTCGATAGATTCGCGGTCAGGCCCCTTGCCCGTGAAATTCCGGTACCCTTGAAACGCGCGGATCAAATCCAAACCTGTTAGTTTTTTCACGCGGACGTGGGCACTTGCTAGATTCAAAGTGAGCATCCGATACTGGCGGCTGCCGCTCGCCAACTGCCCATTGTCTTCCGATGGAAATGCAACCTGCGGCTTCAGGTGCTCAAACTCGATTTTTTTCGCGAATTCTCCCTCAAGTCGAATCCCTGCACGCGAGACAAGGGGCGGCTTGACCACGACCCGATACTCGTCAGAAGCCGTGAAATTTCCTGATAGAACGATGGAATCCCCATCCGCATCCGCGTGCAAATTTTCAGCATTTGGACTGATCTCAATGCAGGTTCTAACGAAATCGTCCGGTAAGGTTTTCGGTAAGCGCTGACTGAATTCAATGAGCACTTCACGCGGTTGATCCATTTGAACCCGCGAATGAATCTCGGTGACCTTGAAGGGCTTGACGTCGCCGATGTCATAGCCCGGCTCTTCCACTAGAGCGGCATTCGCTGAGCGATTCGGCAAACCTTTGTGCACGCGGAGCGTCCAACCATCTCCCACGGGCAAGGGTGAGGCTGGCCTAGCCTCAATCACATTCGGCATCGTTTGATCCGGCAAAACCACTGGGTTTTGGCTGTTAGGAAATCGTGAAGCCCAAGCCCCAAACTGCCTGACCCACCCGCTAGATCCCTCTTGAACCGTAGGAAATTCGACTTTGGCGGCGACGCGCTGACCCGAACGCGAGACAAATTCAATGAAAGGGGCGATGGCTGTTAGATCCACGGCGTCATTGAAGACCAGCGTCCAGGGGCTGGTCGCAGGGGAATAGTCTGACCTCCAGCGATCGCCGGTCCTTGCCGATATCACCCGGAATGCCTCGCTCGATGCGGTGGCAAATTTCCCAATAGGGACTGGGCTTTGATCGAGATGATTACGACCTGCGGGGATCGAAAACGTGTAGCTGGTCGCGATCCGTGGAGCTTGCGCGAGCGTCAACTGGGCAATGTTTTGAGCCTTCCATGTCAGTGTTCCACGAAGTTCAGGCTGGATGACCACCCACGAATTTTCTTGGGTTTTCCCCAATTCCAAGGTTGGGACCATGGGCGCATCGAAGACAAAATCAATCTGGGATTCTGGGGCCAGATCTGGCGTGGACAATACCAGCCGAGGCCCCGCAAACACCGTCGCCGTGAAGAAAAAAAGTGACAGGAGTGGAGTGAGGTATTTTGTCATCACGAAATAAATTTGCTAAGCGAAAAGGGTATGCCGATTCCAACAAATTGAAATCTCGAATTCATTCAGTCTGTGAATTTAATGAAACTTCATCCGACATTGCAGTTTTTTGGATTTCTGCGAAACTCCGGTGTGGCTGTTTTTGCAATCCCTACGACCTCCCTGAAGCTGCTGGCTGGTTTGGCAGCACTGTGCGTCGTTGCCTGCGCCCCTCACGAGACACTCGTCAGCTTTCAAAAATCCGTCGACCCCAAGGCGGACGATTTCGGCTACCGCAAGTGGATTTCCAAGGAAACCCAACAAGATGTGATCCTGATTGGGATCCATGGATTCTGTGGGGCTTCGATTGATTACCACAACCTTGGCAACCACCTCCTCCAGCACCAGCCTAGCACTGGTCTCTACGCCTATGAGGTCCGCGGCCAAGGCAGCGACCCCATCCACAAGCGGCGCGGCGACATCGGCGACCCAGTGGACTGGTACCGAGACTTATTCGCATTCACCCAGCTCGTCCAAGAGAGGCATCCCAACGCAAAAATCGTTTGGTTCGGCGAGAGCATGGGCGCACTCATCGCCGCACATGCAGCGGTCAAGGCGCCCTCTGGCGAGCCGGCCTGTGACGGGCTGATCCTCTCATCCCCCATTGTTAGGTTCCGCGACGACATCCCAGCATGGACTCCCGGGTTGATCCAAATCGCCGCGACCACCCTGCCACTCGCCCGAATTTCACTCGACACCTTGGCCGGTGGACAGGACGTGCAAATGACCCAGACCACCCACCACAAGGAGCAAAGCGCGAAAAACTCGTACCAGGTTGACGAATACACCCTCCGGATGCTCGGAGCGCTCAGCGGCCACATCCAAAGCATGAACGACTGCGCGGCGGATTTCCGCCAGCCCGTGCTCGTGCTCCATGGAGGAAAAGACTATTTCAACAATGACTCAGACGTCCGTGGCTTCGTCGCCCGCGTCCCCCGCTGGACCTCAAAAACCTACCACAATTACTCCCAAGCCTACCATTTGTTGATGTACGACGAGCACAAAGAGGTCATCTTCCGAGACATCGAGCGCTGGTTGGACCTCCTTCGAAAAAACCGGCTGAAGAAACTTTAGGCGGAATTTGTGTGGATTCGTCTTGACGTGTCCGCTCGGATCGCCATTCTCCGCGTCCCGCAACTCCAACAGAAACACTTTTTTATGGCACGCATCTGCAGTATTCGAGGAACCCGCGTCCGCTCCGGCGGCAAAATCCACCGTTCCGGTTTGGCCAAGAAAAAAGGCGGTATCGGTCGTCACGTCACCAAGGTGGTCAAGCGCACGATCTCCCCTAACCTTCAAAACAAGCGCATCTGGGTGCCAGAACTCGGTAAATTTATCCGCACCAAGCTCAGCTGCCGTGCCTTGAAGACCGTGAACAAGAATGGTGCCTTCGTGACCTTGAAAAAGGCCGGCATCATTTAAGGTCGCCCAAGGATCACTCCAAAAATTTCAGGCTCAGTGGAAACACTGGGCCTTTTTCATGCAAATCAGCCGATCACACAGGGCACCAAGATCCCATCACTCATGCCGTGAATCTTTTTCTTGTCAGCTGGCACGATGGTCGCCAAACAGCCTCCAAAGTTCGTTTCTTGGGCGTCATTGGTGAAAAAGTACGGGCAAAGCCTGACTCGACCCTGCATCATCTCAACGGATCCATCGTCGCGGAAAACGGGATGCTCGATCCGGCGCCCCTCGCGGAACTCTTGTAGAATCCACGGATGCTCCGCGGATTGCCCGAGCGCAGCTTGCAAGCGCTCGGACCATTCTTGGCCCGAGAGATCGTGGCCGATGAAAACCCCACGCGAGCCCCATGCCGTCTCGTGGAAGCCGCTGATTTTTAGGACGAGCTGGCGGTCTTTTTGGCTGAAGCCTGCGACTTCGTCCCACGAATGGGCCTCAAGCCTCGGCAGGGCCGCATGCGGCGGTAGGGCGGTGGGATCTAGCACCCATCCAAAAGGAATCAAATCACGGAGTCGTTTGAGATGATTTCCGCGGAGCGCTTTTTCCCAGATCTTTCGCAATGCCGGTGACCAAAAAAGCGCCAACCACAACTTATCTTCCAAGTGCGGCTTGAATGGCGGCGTCACCATCGCCCCCCCAGCGGCAGCCATTTCACCTAGGCGCCTCGCGGAGGGAATCGATTCCCAATCAAACAATTCGAAAAACCGATACAACGCCTGACCATCGGGCTTGTAACTCTCTGCCGCAGCGACCTGCCAAGCCGCCCCCAATTCGCCTGCCAACCACTCCATTTCGGGCCGGTAATCCACCGACTCCTCGGAAACCAGAACCGTCCCGCCATCGGGCATCAGCGAGCGAAATCCATCAATCATCCCATGCTCACCGCCCAGCACGTCGAACCCCGCCTTGGCGTAAACCTGCGACAGCCATGCGGTCACCCCGATCCCACCGGGCACACTGTCGAGCTCGGTCATCGCAAATCCTGAATCGGTCAAAATCAAGTCCGGCCGGATGACTCGTGGAAATTGATCCGCCGTGGATGCCTGCCGCTGCGAGTCGGTCAACCAATCGGGCTTCCCTTGATCCAACAAGTTGGCCAACCAGATTGGAAGTTTCCCCGCAGCACTGCGCCGGTAGAGGCCGTCACACGCTTGCTGGAACCTCGCCAACGGATGCCCAAGCGCCATCATCTGGCGAGCCTCCGCTTGGCTGAGTCTCAACGGCTCCGGCGACCACCGCCAAGCGCCGCCGCCAAACAAACCGCCCTCCGGTAAGGCATCGCGCAATTCTGAAAGACTCAATCCCATGCGCCGCTTAAGTTCCACTCCATCGGCCGAATTGCCAAGCGATTCTTCCGACTTGCAAGAAATGAGAACCTCGACCTCATTGAGTAAGCCCCATCATGCCCAAAGTCTTGACGTATCAATGCCCATTTTGTGAGAGCGAAGTCCGCGTGGGCTCCCCCTGCCTGGGCTGCGCAAAATTGCCACGAAAACCGCAGAAAAAGCGAATCCAGCTCGATCACTCAGCGGATGGACTCGACCTGCCCGACGAATCATTCGATTACGATGCATTCGTCGCCCATGAATTTGGCTCGGCCCCACACCGTAAACTCGGCGTGAAATGGTACTGGTGGCTGCTCGGCGTCGCCCTCCTCATCGGCATGGTCGTGAGCCTGTTCCGACTCAAATGACCAACGCGATTTGCTCACCCGGCCCGTGAACCCCCTCGATCAGAATGCCCTCGACGTCCGCCGTCTTGGATGGCCCAGTGCACCAAATGATGTTTGGGCTTTCGCCAAATGCGGCAATTGCATCAGGAATCGCGCGGTGGATTTCCGCACGCGTGAGGACAGCCACGTGCACCCATGGTGACAGTGCGGCAAGCCGGTGCGACGTGCGATCGTCGTCGATGATAACCGTCCCCGACTCAGCAATGGCGCCCGACGCACGGGTGATGCCAAACTGATAATCATCGTAACGGTCGCGATGGTATTCCGTCTCCACCACGAGCCCTGCTGCCGCCAACTGGGCACCAATGCCATCGTAAAGCAATGGATCACAATATCCATGAAGTTGATTCGATTGCTTCAGAAAATCTAACAACTCAACGACCGATGTCATCGCTCGGCCGTTCACTGCTGAAAAATTGCGGGTGAAAATTTCCCAGAGATCCGCGCCCTCGAGTTTCGTTTGCGAGTGAACGATGCTCAAATCATACTCCGGATACGCTGCCTTCGCTTTCACAATGGAGGTGGCGGATTCGATCTTGGCGAAAATGGCGGCGCGAGACATGGGTCAGCAGAATAATCGGTTAGAAATTGGCAAACTCATGGAGCTTTCCCTGCTCGAGTGGCATCAGCTTGGTGGGTTTTCATCCATTTACGGAAATCCCCTCCTTTGGAATCCGGCAGGGTGCGCTGACCTAACCAATCTTGCAACGGCTTGATCGGGGCAACTTGAATCGGAAGATGATTCATGGCCTTGGACATCGTCATCGCCGTGCGCCACATCGAAGGTGAGGTCGCGAGCGTGGCAAAAGGTGACATCGGAATCGCTCCCGCAGAGGGCACTGATTCCTTCTTCGCCTTGTCCCTCAACCTCAATAGCAAATCGGGGATCGGGATGTCCACCGGGCACACTTCGTTGCAAGCCCCACAAAGTGACGATGCTTTCGGGAGATCTGCCAGCTCAGGGAAACGACTGCCGAAAAGAATCGGTGAAAGCACCGCACCCACTGGCCCACCATAAGTCGAACGGTAAGCATGCCCAGATGCTTGACGATAGACCGGACACACGTTCTGACAGGCCCCACAGCGGATGCAGCGGAGGATTTCACGGCAATTCGATGCAAGGACATCGGTGCGACCATTGTCCATGAACACGACGTGCATGTGCTCTGGCCCATCCGGTTGGTTGGCAGAGCGAGGACCATTGATGAACTCGGTGTAAACCGTCAATTGCTGACCAGTTGCAGACCGCCCTAACAGATTAAGAAACACTGCTAGGTCTTTTTCCTGCGGAATGACTTTCTCAATGCCCACCAACGCGATGTGGACCTGCACGGGTGCCATGCCAAACCGCGAGTTTCCCTCGTTGGTGATGAGCGCGAGCCGACCCGTATCGGCACAGACAAAATTGGCACCCGTGATGCCCGCCTGGGCCTGCATGTATTTTTCACGGAGAAACACCCTCGCCCGCCGGGTGATGGTTTCTGGATCGTCATTGTAATCCGCAGCCACGCCCTCACGGACAAAGGTCTTGGCGATGTCGCGACGGTTCTTGTGAATGATCGGCTTAACGATGTGAGAGGGCTCGTCGCCATCCAACTGAATGATGAATTCCCCAAGATCCGACTCGAGGCATTCGACACCATTTTCAATAAGAAACGGGTTGAGGTGAATCTCCTCCGCAGCCATGGACTTGGACTTCGTGAGCTGGGTGACCCCATGCTGACGAAGAATCCCAAGAATCGCTTGGCGTGCATCCTCATCCGTCGATGCATAGTGGACGTTCACTCCGCGAGCGGTGAGAGACTCATCCGCCTCCGCAAGGTATTCACCCAGATGGTGCAACGTGTGATCCTTGATGGATGCCGCTAACTTACGGATCGCGTCAGGATCCGGATAGTCTTGGTGAAGCGAATGGTAGCGCTTCTCGGTGCCCTTCGACGAACCATCAATGACCGACGCTTGTTTCTCGTCGGAAATATCGCGGGCGTATTGATCGATGGGTTGAATGCCGATCATAAAAGTGAATTTCTAAGCACTTGGATTGCGTGGAGATGTTCGATCGGCCGCCCTTGAGTGCGAGCCAAACCGGTAAGATGCATGAGGCAAGACATGTCACCACTGACGAGAATATCAGGTTCCGCCTCAAGCAGGTGATCGAGTTTCAATGAACCCATGCGGCCGGAAATGTGGGGAAACGTGACTGAAAACGTCCCGCCAAACCCGCAGCATTGCTCGTCTTGCCCAAAGGGAACGACCACCGCATTTTCGATTGAGCGCAACAGCTCAAGCGTCGCTTCACCACTCCCCGTGCCGCGGCTGTGACACGACCGATGAAACACAATGCGCGTGGATGTCTCAAATTTGCCCGGCCATTTCTTAATGCCAAGACCATTGAAAACAAAGTCCATCACCTCCCAAGTCCGGCGCGCCAGCGAGTCGATTTCAGAATCGGGCTGCTCTTCAAACTGGAGGGGATTCCCGTGAAAATTCATGGCCGCACAAGATCCCGATGGAACGATGACCGGCAGGTCTCCCGAAAAAACCGAAGCGCAGTGACGAGCCACCTTCCGCGAGGCAACCCAATCCCCCGAGTTAAACGCCGGCTGACCGCAGCAAGTTTGATTGTCAGGAAACTCAACACTCACGCCCAAATGCTCAAGCACCTCAACCGTCGCGCGCGCAACATCGTCATAAAAGGCATCGCACAGGCAAGTGCCCATCAGAAGCACTCGCTTGTCAGTAGGTCGTTGAAAATGAATGGCCATGGCAAAAATTCACTAGCACCTGCTCATGCCTGCAAGCGGCCAGCACGGTACCGAAACCGCCCGAAAGCGCAACAGCAAATGTACTTACAATGGCATTTAAAAAACCATCGCCAATCTTGCGAATCCTCAGTCAATCCCAAACCGCTTGCGCTTCCGATAGAGCGTCGCCTTGTCAATCCCAAGCACCGATGCCGCCTCATGCAACGAGGGCGCCCAGTCAAGCACCTTGGTCAAATGGGCCTGCTCAATTTCATCCAATCGGTGATCTCCCCCGATGCCGAGGTGCTGCGATTCATTCCCCTGCCCTTGGTGCACCATCGTCGTCGGTCGCGGCAAGTCCTCTGCCTCAACTTGCGATCCACGTGTCAGAATCGTCGCCCGCTCGATCGCATTGCGCAGTTCACGCAAATTGCCAGGCCAAGGGTGATCCAACAACGCACCGCGACCACTCACGCTAAACCCATCGATCTCCCGACCCAACTGAAGCGCGAAGAACTCGAGATAGTCATTGGCGAATTGCTCAAGATCCGCAGGACGCTGCCGCAACGAAGGTACTGTGACGCAAATGACATTGAGCCGGTAATAAAGATCCTCCCGAAAATCTCCGCTACGGACGCGTGCAGCCAAGTCACGATTGGTCGCCGCAATGACACG
>CAILVZ010000093.1 GCA_903837825.1 Akkermansiaceae bacterium
ACGGGCTGCCAAAACACGATAGGGTAAAATCCTCTTCGCTGTTCAAAGATGCGGCTCCTTCTAAAATCCGAACATCAGGCTTTTCGATCTCCGCATCGTAGGAAATGATGAGGTCAGATGGGCGACGGTAATCCGCGATGGTTGCCTCCGACGAGGGTTCTGCAAGCAGTAGGTCGGATTCGCTCAGCTTGCGCGTGGATGCTTGTGAATCCAAATCGAACTCGCGGATTGACTCGAGCTCTCGATCAAAAAACTCCAAGCGGATTGGCTTTGCGGCCTGCCATGCGAAGAGGTCAAGAATGCCGCCGCGGATGGCGAATTGGCCACGTCCAGTGACGGTGGGTACGCGTTCGTAACCGTGGTCCGTGAGTGATTTGGCGAGTTCGAGTGGGTCCAGCGGAGTTCCTGACTTCAGGGGAGTTCGGCTTGCGCGGAGTGCGGCGGGAGAGGGGGCCTTGCCGGCGAATGCATCGCTACCACAAACGACCACGCATGATTCGGAGCGCGCAAGGACTTCCAACACCGCGAACCACTCGGCGGCGGATTCGGGGTCGGCGATGCTACCTTCGCCCGTTTCCACGGGACATTCGGGGAGGGTGAGCGCCGAAACACCCCACAACTCGAGTTCCGCCGCGAGTCTTTCTCGGTGGCGGGGAAGATCGCAAACCAGCCAGAGGCGCGATTTTTGGTGATCCTTGGCCGCCAAGTGCACCACTGCTGTTAGAAATGCATGGGACGCCTCGGCCGAGTGCTCAAGCACGACTTCGCGGTCACCCTTGGCCAATGGGGCCAGGCGCGCAGCGAATTCGGGCTGGGTCACGGCCCGCCGAAGCCAGCCGTGTGTGAGATCGTCCATGCGGGACACGCTTCAGGATGGGGCCGATTCCCGAGGTCCGCAAGCTAAGCTGATTCGCGGGCCGGATTTCCCTTGTTGCTGACCCAAGTTCGGATCGCCTCAAGAAATGGTCGTGCATAGCGTTGGACCTTCGCCGCTCCGATGCCCGGGACGAGCAAAGCCTCATCGGCGTTGGTGGGTTGATAGCGTGCCAGCGCCTCGAGGGTTTTATTGCCGAAAATCACATAGGATGGAACATCCTCGCGTCGTGCGATTTTTTCGCGGATGTCTCGCAGCATGGAATAAAGTTGCCCATCGAACCCATGGTCATGGAGCGCGATTTCCTTGCGTCCGGCTTCGGGATCTGGCCAGACCAGTTGGAAGTTTGCCTCGCCGTGCATCACCTTGTTTCCAAGCGGCGTGAGCGTGAGGAGCGGAAATTCACCGCTGACCGTCACCACCAATCCAGCGTCGCCGAGCGAGCGCATGAGGCGGTTGAGGTAGCCTGTGCCCTTGTCCTTGAGAATCCCATAGGTGGTGAGCTTGTCGAGGCCGCTGCTGAGAATTTCCTGAGAGCGGCTGCCCGCCAGCATTTGTACAATCCGTCCACGGCCGAAGCGCGCTTCCCAACCATTCGCAGTGCGTCGTGACATGCGCGCGACGCCACTTAGTGCCTTGCGGACCATCATGGACTCTTCGACATTCGGTGGGCGGGCGTCGCCATGGCTGCCATCCCGGCAAACATCGCAGGTCCCACATCCACCCACTTCATCTTCGCCAAAGTAGCTGAGAATCCACTGCTGGCGGCAACTTCGTGAGTAGCACATCTCGACCATCGCCTTGAGCTTCTCGCGGTCGCGTCGGTCTTTTTCTTCGATCGCCACCTCGTCGATTTGGAGGGCCCGCGCCATGATATCCGGCTTCAGCAATCGAGTGCCGCGTAGGCGTTTTTTCGGGATATCAAATCGTTCGATGTATCCGCCACGCGCAAGAATTGACATGGCGCTGCCGACTGACATTGAGTTTTTGATGTCCGCGCCTTCAGCGATTTCATCCAAGGTCCGGTGCACCTCGTATTCGCGATCGGCTTCGTTGAGGAGGTATTGATAGATCGCGCGAACCATCGTCGCGGATGGATTCGCACCATCGATGAAAAACTCTTGGGTTCGGGTGTCGGCGTAGTTGAACAGGAGCTCGCAATACGCGTTTTCTCCATCGCGCCCCGCACGGCCAGCCTCCTGGTAGTAGGCCTCTACGCTGCCGGGGATTTCGTAGTGGACCACGAAGCGGACATCCGAGCGGTCGATGCCCATGCCGAATGCATTGGTCGCCACCGCGACATCAGCTCTGCGGTTGATGAAAATTTCCTGAGCGTTTTCGCGCTCGGTATCGGTCATGCCTCCGTGATAGGCGACACATTTGATCCCCCAGCTTGCGAGTGTTTCTGACACGGAATCGACCTTCTTGCGAGTGGCGCAGTAGATGATACCCGTCTTGTGGGCGGCGATAATCGCTTTCATGCGATCATCTTTTTGCGCTGCCTTATCCATCGCGGAAATGTTAAGCGAAAGGTTTGGACGCGAAAATCCGCTGACGAGCTCGAATGGGGAACGTAGGGCAAGAACCGACGTGATGTCATCGCGAACGATCGGCGTTGCGGTTGCTGTTAGGGCGACGCATTGCGGCTTGCCGATTTTTTCTAATGACTTCCCGAGTCGAAGATAGTCGGGTCGGAAATCGTGGCCCCACTGGCTGAGGCAGTGCGCTTCATCGACCGCGAACAATGAGATTTCGATCCCGCTTAGGGCATTGAGGAAACTCTCCGCCCGGAATCGTTCGGGTGCCACATAAACGAGCTTCCACTTCCCGGTGCGCATGCCATCGAGACGTTCTTTTTGCTCGGGCCAGCTGAGGGTGGAATTGATCATTGTGGCGGAAATTCCGCGGGCGACGAGGGCGTCTACCTGATCTTTCATCAGCGCGATCAGCGGGGAGATCACCAAGGTGACGCCGCTGAAACACAGTGCTGGGATTTGAAAACACAACGATTTTCCACCGCCAGTGGGCATGACCACGAGTCCATCACGCCCCGACGTGATCTCACGGATGACCTCTTCCTGGCCGTCAAGAAAACCGGAAAACCCGAAATACCGCTGGAGCGCCTCGTGAGGCGTCATGGTTAGCGGTTTGGGATCGGAGGGGTTCGGCGGCATGGCGTGTGCAAAAGAACAACACTCAATGCGCCGAGGTCAACCTCGGATCGGGAGGATAGTCACGATTACGGCACCAGCATGAAGTAGACGATCGCGCAAATGCCGACGCAAGCGGTGATCGCCATCAGGCCCAGCGGACGCCATTTCGGGACGGCGAGCCACAAGGTAAATCCGGTGATCCCGATGATCAAAAACAAAATCGCGGAAACGTCAATTACCCAGCGCCATGGGCGGCCGGCATCCACGCCGCGGTGCAGTTCGACGAGCCGGCCAATAAATCCGTGGCTTTCAATCGTGACTTCGGTGCTGCCATCTTCTCGGTTGATGCTGGCCTGAGATTCCCGGCCCGGTGATTTAAAGACCACGTTGAGGTGGTCGGTCTCGGTTTCGAATGAGTCCATCGCGCCCGTTGCGCCGAAGTCTTTTCGCAATCGTTCGACGATCGCAAGTTTGTTAGGTTCCTTGAGGAGGTCTGCGGGGATCGTTCCATCGTGCGTGGTGACCTGTGGCTCCGAGTAGCCAAACCATTCCTCATGGTTGAGCATCAGGCCAGTGCTCGCAAAAAACACGAGCATCAAGAGACCCAACATCGAGAGATAGATGTGCAGGGTCCGCGCCCATTTGCGAGCGAGGTTTTTCCGTTGTTGGGGTGTCATGGCAAGGGAGGTCCGTAGTTCAATTGGCTTTCTCCAAACTCGGTGCCTGCGGGAATGGCGCCCTTTGTAGGAGATTTTCCGCATTCAATCGGGCCGTGGGAAATGCTGTAGGTGCCATGCTCGCGCTTGGCTTCGAGGGTGATCGTGTAAGTGCCCATGGGCAGTGCTTGGCCTTGGTCGTCCTTGCCGTCCCATTCGATTCGATATTTCCCCGCACTCCGAGTTGCGCGAGTGACCGAGGCGATGGTATCGGGTTGTTCCTTCACTCCAGCCCACCAGCTGCGCAGTTCCTTCAAGTATTTCCGCTCGTCGCCCCACACGGTGATGTTGCGCACCCGCTTTCCAGAGGCATCCTCGACCCAAACGGCGACAAAGGGCCGCTTCGGCCGCTTCGGCCGCTTCTTTGTGGTTTGGGGCAGGATCAGTTCGATCGCGATCGAGACCTGAAAGCCATCGGGCCACGATCCTGCGGAAGCCGCAATGGTGGTGATCGGCGGCGGGCTTGGGCGTGGGGCAGGGGTGCCCTCGAGTGCGGCGAAGCGGTCGCTGCGCCACTGCCTGCCATCGGCATCCACGATCAAGCATTCGGCGCCGGGGGTGGATTTTACCAAGGCTAGACCCTCCTCGGGCTTGAGCACGCAGAGGGTCGTTGCGAGTGCATTGGCGGTGGCATTTTCTTTGGCGACAACCGTTGCGCTTGCGGCACCGTTGGCAGGGTAACCCGTTCGCGGATCGAGAATGTGCGAATAGCGTTTTCCTGCCACGGTGTAGCCGCGCTCGTAGGCTGCACTGGTTGAGATCGCTTGATCGTCTAACCGAACTTTGGTGAGAGGCGGTGCGTTGTCCTCGCTGTGTTTGGGATCTGCGACACGGATTTCCCAAGGCATTTCGGCGGCTGGTTTTCCCGAGGCAAAGATGTCACCGCCGATGTTGACCAACATTCCGGTGACGCCGGGTGCTGCCTTTCGTGCGGCGATCGAGGCCCTAGTGACGATGTAGCCTTTTCCGAGTGAATTGAGGTTGAGGCTTTGCGGCGAGGAGAGTCGGGTGACCATGTGGTTGGTTGGGTCGGATCTCCAGCCATCAGCGGCTAAGGCAGTCAATACGGGAGCGAGTTCTGATTGGGCTGGCAATGTACCCGACTTTTCCGCCTTTGCCCAGAGCTGCGTCAGTTCGCCCACGTGGCCGCTGTAGGCTCCCGAAGATCGTTTTTGCCAACTCTCGTAGGCACCAAGGACATCGAGTAACTCCTTGGAACAAGGGATTGGCGCGGTCGCGCTGTTGAGTCGACCCAATTCGCTCGTCGCGTCATACCCACTTAGGATTTTACGGAGTCTTTCGATTTCTGCTAGAGTAGCGGTTTCCGCAGCGGTGGCTTGTCGAGAATTCTCCGCAGCGATTTCCAGATCGAGCGAAGTCCCGAGGATGTTGTCGTGGTGGAACCTGAAAAGCTCGGTCGCTGGAGCACTCGCGACGGAGCATGCGAGCAGGATGAATGGAATCAGGCGTGAAGTGGATCTCATGCGGAATCGTTTGCAAGGTGGATCGAATGCGCGCGATTGCTACGCAAATACCGATGAAAAACCATTCGGTGCCGTGATTTCAACAATGACATGCGGGGATGTCGAGTCGCAATCGTTGGCCGATCCTTGGGAAAATAGGGAATTCACGCGTGGTCGAAATTTAAGTTTCCGAACAAAAACCGCCGTGATAATTTGCGGCCGTGGCTTCGATCCGCTGGAGAATTTTAACCGCGATTGTCGGTTTTGCGTGCGTGCAGTGTCGGCCGATCGGTCCGTCAGGTGGCGGGGTCGATCCGTATGGTGCCGCCATGCGTCGAGTCTCGAGCTCTGGCGGTAGCAGTAGCCTTTCTGCGATGCTGCGCCAAGTGAACCTGCGTGCAGACATGGTTCGGCAGGGGACGTATGGCCGCAAGGTGGTCCGACCGATGACCCCGAGGTTTATCACGATTCACAGTACCCAGAACTACAGTGCTGGGGCGCGCCAGCATTCGTTGGCACTCAAGAATGGTGCTCTGCGCTCCGCTAAGACGCGCTTCGGCAACCGCATCGGGTTTCTGATCTGGCATTTCACCGTGGACCAAGGGGTCGCGATCCAGCACATGCCAATCACGGAACAAGGCGAGCACGCGGATTTCGGCGGGCCGGGGAACCGGTTATCCATCGGCATTGAAATGTGCGAAAATCGAGGGAGCAATCTGTCCGCAACCATCGAGCGGACTGCGAAGCTGACGGCGGTGCTGATGAAGCGGAATCAGATCCCCTTGAAAAATGTCGTGCCACACTACCACTGGCCACGGCGTGGGAAGCATCCGCCCAACAAAAACTGTCCGCATTTCCTCATGGATCATGGTCGGCCAGGAACCAAGTGGCGCGCGTTTCTAGGAAAGGTGAACTACTATTACCAACAATTGAACTAACCTTGATTCATCCAACGAAAGATCATGGCAGTCCAGGCAATGCGGATGTGGTTCTCGAGCCGGGTATTCATTACGTTTGTCAGCGGTGCACCGCCTGTTGCAAGTGGCCGGGCGACGTCCGCCTCGAGTCTGAGGAAATTGGGGTAATCGCTACTTTTCTCGGTCTAACCGAACAAGATTTTTTGGATCAATTCACCCGCCTGCGGACGAATCGCCAAGGGCTTTCGCTCATCGAGAAGCCGAGTCACGAATGCATCATGCTCGACGGGAACGCGTGTCGCATCCATCCGGTGAAGCCCGCTCAGTGCGCGGGATTTCCAAATAAATGGAATTTCCCTGGCTGGCGGCAAGTTTGCGAGGCGATTCCAGTTTCAGTCAACCAAGGTGAGGATGAAGTTTCTAATACCGAACAATATCAATCATGACGCGAAGCATCACGGAAGAGTTTATTTTTGCTCTAACCAATCCTGGATCGGAGAAAGCGCTCAAGCTTGAGTCTGAAACGATGGGTCTCGCATGGAGGTCGGGCTATCAACGCAGGGGGTTTGTGACCTTTAAGGCGGATGCACCCTACACGCTGGATTCATTAGAACAACCTCTTGCCTGCGCAAGACGGCTTTGTCTTTCGTTAGGAAAGTCAGCGACACACGAGGAGGCTCGCACGCGAATCCATCAAGCGATGGGAGATCGCGAGGCAGTCATGATTCATCATGCGCGATTTTTCGACCGCAAGATGCAGGGGGTTTCTGATGGTGATTGGTTCGAACTTCCGAGATTGGGCCAGTTGGTCGGCACGGTGGTCGAACTTGGGCCGGACGAATTCTGGGCGGGACTGCATCGCCATGGGCAGGGGCTTAGCCCTTATCCAGCGGGGGATTCAGGAATGGCGATGCCAGCGGATTCGCCATCACGCGCGTGGCTGAAGCTGGAGGAAGCCACGCGGTTTTTTGGCCTAGAATTCAATCGCAACGACATCGTGGTCGAATTGGGGTGTGCACCAGGCGGGGTGGTGCTGGCGCTATTGAACCGTGGGGTTTCGGTCATCGGCGTGGATCCTGCAAAGATGGCCGAGGTGGTGGTTGCTGCGGGGATCTCCGCCCGTGACGATGCCCCCGCTGACCGCCCATGGTTTTATCACTGCCGCAAACCCGCCGCGCTGACGAGCAAGCGAGACCTCGGCCAAGGTGTCACGTGGTTCATGTCCGACATGAATCAGTCGCCGGAGGTTGTCCTCAATGAATGTGCTCGGTTTTGTAAAATGGCGCCGTCGATCCGTGGGGTCTTGATCACCCTGAAACTGACGGATTTGCTGCAAGTATCCGCAAAGACCGAATGGCTTGCGTCACTCGCCGCCATGGGATTCAAAACGACCCGTCTCCAGCAATTGAGCGTGCACCATAAGGAATTCGCTCTGCTCGGCCTAAAATGAGTGACTTTTGCAGACCTGGGTGAAATTTACCTCCGACCTTGCCATTCTCGGGTTTCTGCCGTTTGATTCCGCCCCATGCCTACTGTTGCCATCGTCGGACGCCCAAATGTCGGCAAGTCCGCTCTCTTCAATCGCCTCGCCGGGAGGAAGATCGCGATTGTCCACGATCAGCCGGGCGTCACTCGCGATCGGATCTCAGCACCCTCTCAAGCGACGCAGGTAAGCTGCACGCTGATCGATACCGGCGGGATCGGGGGGAACATCGATGACGGTTTCGAGGAGCAGGTCACGATTGAGGCGGATATCGCGATGCAAACCGCGGATTTGATCCTTTTCGTGGTCGATGCTCATGATGGTCTCACTGCGATCGACCAAGCGCTCGCTCAAAAGCTTCGCAAGGCAAAGCCGCCGATCTTGCTTGTGATCAACAAGGTGGACGACGACAAGCACGAGAATTCTCACTCGGATTTCACACGGCTCGGTCTTGGCAACAGCGTATTTGTTTCTGCGGAGCACGGACGGAACTTCGGGGTGCTTTGCGATGAGATTGATGCGGTGATCGCTCCACTCGTCCAAGAAACTGAGGCCGAGGCCGAAGTCGCTGAAGCGGTCGGGATCAAATTGGCGATCGTCGGCAAGCCGAATGCGGGTAAATCCTCGCTCGTGAATGCCATCCTAAAAGACGAGCGCACCATTGTTTCAGACATCGCGGGAACCACCCGGGATGCAGTGGATCTGCCTTACCAATTCGATGGTGAAAATTTCACGCTGATCGATACTGCCGGTCTCCGCCCTCGTGCAAAGCGAGATAATTCGGTCGAAGTGTTCTCTGCCATGCGCACCGAGAAAGCGGTTAGACGTGCTGACCTTTGCGTGTTGGTCATTGATCTAGCAGCTGGCATCACCTCGATGGACCGTAAGATCGCCCAATTGATCATGGAGGAGAAAAAACCCTGCCTGATCGTATTGAATAAATTCGATCTTTTCCACCCAGGAGCCAATCGCGCTGCGCGGTTAGAGGAGGCAACGGAGCACGTTCGCAAAGAATTGTTTTTCCTCCACTACGCGCCGTTTGTTGCTTGTTCCGCGAAGACCGGTGGCTCGGTGGATCATGTTCTCAAGGAGGCTCTTAAGATTCGTAAAGGAGCGCAGAATATCCCCGGTACTGGTCAGTTGAACCGCATTCTTCAAGGGGCATTCGAGGCTACCCCGCCACCGATCGACAGCAAGCTTCGCAAGCGGCTCAAGCTTTATTACGCTACGGCGGCGGTTGAAGAGAAATACAGCGTCATTCCAGTGCCGACCATCGTGTTGTTTGTGAATGATAAGCGTTTGATGGCTGCCAGTTACGAATCCTACATCGTCAATCGTTATCGCGCCGCTCACCCTGCGCCGGGGATTCCCGTGGTGCTTTCGGTGCGTTCGCGTTCGCGCCGCGAGTGGGAACCGAAAAACACCAAACCACAGGGCCACTAATCGGGTGATCGCTCGCAAGAGCGATGCAGCGGATTGTTTTTTCATCGTAAGGCAATCCCCTAAACCGAAAAAAGCCTCGTGCTGGAATCGACAAAGTTCTGATGGTCTGATTTACTATGAGTTGTCATGTGTTCTAGGCTTTTCGTTTGTGTTGCTCTCGTGCTTAAGTTTGGCACCTCGCTTCAGGCAGAGACTCCAGTTGAGGGGTCGGTATCAGCGCCGATTCCGGGTGTGTTTGACACCTTGAAGTTTGGCGATGATCGCGCAACGGTTTTGGCCAAGCTCAAAGCGAGCAAGGTGGTGGAAATGACCACCGATGAGACCTTCATCGGGCGCTCTGGGCTCAATGGGGTTTTTCGCTGCCGCAAAAAAATTGGAACGCTCAACGCTTCCTTGTATTTCGATTGGACGGAAGCGGGGAAGTTGAAGGAGATCAATCTCCAGACCGACTTGGTCGGCGAGGGTGACTACCAGGGGGTGATTGGGCCAAGCTGGAAGGATTTGATCGCGCTGCTTGGCGAACTCAACGGAGCACCAGTCGTCAAGGGTTCGATGCCGTCGAAATCGACCTTGGGCGATGGAGCTTTTTCGCCATCTCACCTATGGAAGCTGGAAACAGGAGGTAGTGTCCTGTTAGGAGTGGCTCGTGATGGAGACCGTTTTCAAGTGGTCGTGCGCTTCACGAGCAAGGCCGTCCAGCCCGTGGGGATTCCATAGTCCGGCCGGAATCCTGGCTTGAATTCCATGTTCGCCGGGCGTGATACTTCGGCCATGGCCGATCTTGATCTTTTCTCGCAGACTCCGAGCGCTGAGTCTCGGATTCGTGAGTTGCGCCGCTCCCTCGGCTACCACAACCAGCTTTATTACAGCCAAGCAGAGCCGGAAATTTCGGATGCGGACTACGATCGGTTATTTCGCGAACTTGAGGATCTTGAGGCAAAACACCCCGAGCTTTATGATCCGAACTCGCCAACGCTTCGTGTCGGTGGTGCCCCGATCTCAGGATTTCAACAAGTCGTCCACGCAGTCCCGATGCTCAGCATTGATGATGTTTTTGAACTAAGTGCTGAGGCGGTTGCGAGCAGGGGCGCCAGTTGTCCAGAGCAGGAGTTGATCGATTTCTATCGCCGCCTCCAAAAAAATCTCGACCGCGATGAAGTTGCAGTCACTGTCGAACCAAAGATCGATGGTGTGGCGGTCACGCTTCTTTACCGCGATGGGAAGCTCGCATACGCCGCGACTCGTGGCGACGGGCAGACGGGTGATGATGTCACCCATAATGTAAGGACCATCCGCAGCATCCCGCTTGAGTTGGTGATGCAAAACGGCCACGCGACTCGGGGTGCAGACCGTGCCTCTTCGACTGACGGATCGATCCCGAAGCTGCTTGAAGTCCGTGGCGAAATTTTCATGCCGAACGAGGCTTTCGCCGCGTTGAACAACGAGCGCGATGAGGCAGGTCTACCCACATTTGCAAACCCACGCAACGCAGCAGCGGGTACTCTCAAACAACTTGACCCGAAGGTCGTGGCCACGCGGCCATTGGCATTCCTCGCTCACGGCTTGGGCGCTTACGAGGGTCCGGTGCTGGAGACAGAGCATGCATTTCATCAATTGCTTCGCAATCTGGGGATTCCCCAAAACCAACCGATCCTCAACGCGAGTAACCTAACAGATGTTTTATCGGCAGTGGCGCAGATCAATCATGATCGCCACGAACTGGATTACGGCACGGATGGTACGGTGGTGAAGGTGCTCAATCGTGCCGAGCGTGAGCGGCTTGGCTTCACCTCACGGGCACCGCGTTGGGCCGCAGCCTACAAGTTTCTTCCCGAACAGAAGGAAACAACGCTCAATCACATCATCATCCAAGTGGGGCGCACTGGGGTTCTTACTCCGGTGGCGGAGCTAACACCCGTTTTGATCTCTGGATCCACGGTCTCTCGAGCGACGCTGCACAATCAGGATGAAATTTCTAAAAAGGACATTCGGTTAGGTGCCACGGTCTTGGTGGAGAAGGCGGGGGAGATCATCCCTGCGATCGTGAAGGTCATCCGCTATCCAGAGGGTGCGATGCCGTTTTCGCTTTTTGATAGCGTCGGGGGAAAGTGCCCTTCTTGTGGTGGCCCCATTTCACAAGAAGAGGGCTTCGTTGCGTGGCGCTGCACCAACTTTCAGTGTCCTGCGCAAGCGGTCACGCACATCAAGCATTTCGCAGGTAGGAAGGCCTTGGATCTGGAGGGGCTTGGTGAAATCGTCGCCGAGGCTCTCGTGCGAAATGGCCATTGTCAGTCGCCGCTGGATCTCTTTTCTTTGACGGAGGATGCCCTCGCGAATTTGAATCTCGGCACGGATGATTCGCCTCGCCGGTTTGGTGAGAAGAATGCGGCCAAGGTGATTGCTGCGCTAGAGGCTTCTAAGAAAAAGCCCTTGCACCGCTGGTTGTTCGCCATGGGGATTCGTCAACTCGGTGAGTCCGCGGCAAGGGAGCTTGCTCGACTGCATCGAACGCTGTCGGAAATTCCTGATTCTGAAATTCTATCAGAACTTCTGCGAGACACCCGGACCGATGCAAAAAAGAAAAGCGAGTTGCTCGCAAAATACTCGATCACCGGAGATGTGGGGCGATCGGTGGCAGAGGCAGTGGTGAGTTTTTTTAAATCGACTGCCGGCCAGCATGCCATTGCAAGATTCGCGGAGTTGGGAATCGATCCGGTTTCGGAGAATTACCTTCCGATCGCCGCCGAGGCGGATCTTTCCGCCCTGCCATTGGCAGGAAAGACTTTTGTGATCACTGGCACGCTTAGCATGGATCGGGATGAAATGAAAGAACGGATCGAAGCAAAAGGCGGCAAGGTCAGCGGTTCGGTTTCGGCCAAGACCAGTTACGTTTTGGCCGGTGAGGGCGGTGGATCAAAGCGCGAGAAGGCGGAGAAACTCGGCGTGGCGATCATTGACGAGGGTGAGGTTCTGAAATTATTGGAAGGATGATACATCGTTCCGCGTTTCCATCGTCGCCCCAATCCAATCCCAAAGTGAGTTTAAGCTAGTTCCATTTTCATGAATTCCACACTTGTCGCATCGTTCTTGTTCTTTGGTCTCTCGATGGGATCAGTATTTTCATTTGATGTGCGTGCTGAGATGAGGCGGGCCGCTGATTTCGGCAAGGTCGCGCCATCGCTTGTCGTGGGAAATACGCTACGCGGTTATTGGTCGGCGAATGATTGTTATTTGCTCTATCGA
>CAILVZ010000094.1 GCA_903837825.1 Akkermansiaceae bacterium
CCTGCATGCAACGGGCCAGCGCGGCCGTGCTGAGTCCGTAGCCTTCTGGCCCCCTTCGTGGAATGAAATGCCGCGGCGTTAGTCCATAGGACATCAGAATGCGCCTCATCAAGGTGATCGAGCTGACACCATCAACGTCGTAGTCCCCGTAAATGCACACTTCCTCGCCGCGATCCACTGCTGCCAAGACCCGCTCAACGGCGGGCCTCATGTCAGGGATGAGGAATGGATCCGCCAAGTTTTTTAGCTTGGGGTGAAGGTAATCCTCGAGATTTGTGCCCAGCGGCAAGCCGCGCTGGCGGATGAGGTGCTCCAAAATCGCTGGAAACGAGCCCGAGGACTCGGCCGTGGCGTTGTGAAAGGGTTCGCCGCGTGCGATCCATTGGAAATTCTGAGCTCGCATGGGATGGGCGTATGCTAGCGGCAGGACCTCCTGCGAGACAAGATCGGATACGAAAAGCGCGTAAATCTGTCCACTGCGTCGTTTTGACGCGCATGAACTGAGTCAAATTGTCGCAATCTGGCCTCTCTAAAAAATAGGCATGAAGTCAAAATTCGATTTAATACACTTATTATCAGTTAGTTAGTTATATTTCAAAACGTGTTGGCACAATCCATGCGAAAGGTTTTCCGCAATCAACCGCTCTCACCAGCAAAACACACAAAGGCACTAGCACGAAAAGGAAACCAATTTTATGTCTAAAATCCTCGGAATTGACCTCGGAACCACCAACTCTTGCATGGCTGTCATGGATGGCGGCGAATCCACGGTGTTGGAAAACTCGGAAGGCGCACGCACCACTCCATCGGTCGTTGCCTTCGCCAAAAACGGCGAGCGTCTTGTCGGTCAAGCCGCCAAACGTCAGGCAGTCACTAACCCACAAAACACGATCTTCTCCGCCAAGCGCCTCATCGGCCGCAAGTTCGCGGAACTCAAGGACGCTGACAAGCGCATGCCCTACACGATCGTTGCAGCCGCAAATGGCGACGCCCACATCCAAGTGGAAGTCGGCGGCGAAAAGAAGACCTACTCGCCCCAAGAAATTGCGGCCATGGTCCTCGGCAAGCTCAAGGCCGACGCCGAGGCGAAACTCGGCGAAAAGATCACCCAAGCGGTGATCACCGTGCCGGCTTATTTTAACGACTCGCAACGCAATGCAACCAAGGCAGCCGGGGAAATCGCCGGACTCGAGGTGCTCCGGATCATCAACGAACCCACCGCCGCTGCGCTGGCCTATGGCCTCGACAAGAAGTCGGATGAAAAAATCGCCGTGTACGACCTTGGTGGTGGAACCTTCGACATCTCGGTGCTCGAGATCGGCGACGGGGTCTTCGAAGTGCTCTCCACCGATGGTGACACCCAACTCGGCGGTGATGACTGGGACAATACGCTGATTCAGTGGATTGTTGCGGAGTTCAAAAAGGATCAAGGAATCGACCTCTCCGGCCAACCTGATGCCCTTCAACGCATCAAGGAGGAAGCGGAAAAAGCGAAGATCGCACTTTCGTCCACTCAGTCCTATGACATCAGCCTACCGTTCATCACGGCTGATGCGACCGGACCCAAGCACATCCAACTCAGCCTCACTCGTTCGAAGTTGGAGCAACTCACCGATTCGTTGTTTGAGCGGACCAAAAAGCCGGTTCGCGACTGCCTCAAGGAGGCTGGGCTCTCGGCATCGGAAATCAACGAACTGGTGCTTGTTGGTGGAATGACCCGCATGCCGAAAGTCGTCGAGATCGCCCGCGAACTCGCCGGACAAACTCCTCACCAAGGAGTGAACCCAGACGAGGTCGTCGCCATCGGTGCAGCCATCCAAGGCGGTGTCCTTCGCGGCGACGTGAAAGACGTCCTGCTGTTAGATGTTAGCCCGCTCACCCTGTCGATCGAAACGATGGGCGGTATCGCCACCGCGATGATCGAGCGCAACACCACGATCCCTGCGAAGAAGTCTCAAATCTTCTCGACCGCCGCGGACAACCAGCCCGCAGTGGACATCCAGATTTGCCAAGGCGAGCGCAAGATGTTCAGCGACAACAAGCTTCTCGGCAATTTCAAGCTCGATGGGATTGCTCCAGCCCGTCGTGGTGAGCCTCAGATCGAGGTGACGTTCGACATCGATGCAAATGGCATTCTTCACGTTTCTGCCAAGGATAAGCAGTCTGGAAAAGAACAAAAAATCTCCATTCAAGGTTCTTCAGGACTTTCCAAAGATGAGATCGAGAAGGCCAAGCGCGATGCTGAAGCTCACGCCGATGAGGACAAGAAGCGCGTCGAAAAAGTCGATGCCAAGAACAAGGCGGATAACCTAGTTTTCTCGGTTGAAAAACAACTCGCCGAGCTCGGTGATAATGCCCCCGCGGAACTCAAGGAGCTCCTCGGCACGAAACTCCAAGCCGTGAAAGATTCGATCAGCAGTGACGATCTGGACTCAATCAATAAGGCCGTTGCCGATCTCGAAGGCTCACTTCAAGCACTTGCTGAGGCAGCTCAACATGCACAAGCCGGTGCCCAACAACCTGACGTCGAGCCCGCCGATTCCTCATCGAACGAACCGAAACAAGCAAAAGGAAAAGTCGTCGACGCTGAAGTCGTTGATTGATGGTTCCCACACCCGATTCGCGGTGCTTTCCAAGTCCTAATGCGTTGCAAAATGCACGCATCAGGGCACGGGTCGCAGTGCAAATCGCAACCCACTCTATCTGAAAACTTTCCACGCTGATTGATCGGCGTGGCCTCTCGCAACCAAACAAACATAAACACACCACAAACTATGGCTAACATCAAACCACTCGGACAACGGGTCCTCGTCAAACGTCTCGAAGCCGACGCCATCAGCGCAGGCGGCATCGTCCTCCCCGACACCGCCAAGGAAAAACCTCAAGAAGCAGAGGTGATCAGCCTGGGCACCGGCGGCAAGGATGACAATGGCAAGGCCATTGAATTCACCGTCAAGGTCGGTGATAAAGTCCTCATCTCCAAATACGGCGGCACCGAAGTAAAAGTCGGTGGCGAGGAAGTCCTCATCCTCAACGAATCCGATATACTCGGCATCGTCGGCTAATCCTCGATCTCAAATCTGTAATTATTACTCTTAAATCTTAATCTATCATGGCTAAACAACTCCAATTCGACGAAGCCGCACGCCAAGCCCTCTTGCGCGGTGTGGAAAAACTCGCGCGTGCGGTCAAAGCGACCCTCGGGCCTGCAGGACGCAACGTGATCCTCGACAAAAAATTCGGTTCCCCAACCATCACCAAGGACGGTGTCTCGGTTGCCAAGGAAATCGAACTTGAGTGCCCTTATGAAAACATGGGTGCCCAATTGATCCGTGAGGTCTCCAGCCGCACTTCTGACATTGCCGGTGACGGAACCACCACTGCAACCGTGCTTGCCGAAGCCATCTACAAGGAAGGCCTCCGCAACGTGACCGCTGGTGCCAACCCGATCTCGCTGCAACGCGGAATCTTGAAGGCGACCGAAGCAATCGTCGCTCAACTCAAGGTGCTTTCGAAGCCTGTCTCCGACGCAAAGGAAATCGCGCAAGTCGCATCGATCTCGGCCAACTCCGACAAGGAAATCGGCGGCATCATCGCCGAAGCGATGGACAAGGTCGGCAAGGACGGAACCATCACGGTGGAAGAAGCCAAGGGCATCGAAACCACGCTTGAAGTCGTCGAAGGCATGCAGTTCGACAAGGGTTACCTTTCTCCTTACTTCGTCACCAATCCCGAGAGCATGGAAGCCTATCTTGAGAACGCTTACATCCTCATCAACGAGAAGAAGATCTCGTCCTTGAAGGACATGCTTCCGCTCCTTGAGAAAATCGCGAAGACCGGACGTCCGCTGCTCATCATCGCAGAAGATGTGGAAGGCGAAGCGCTTGCAACCCTCGTGGTGAACAAGCTCCGCGGTATCCTCAACATCGCTGCCGTGAAGGCTCCCGGATTTGGCGACCGTCGCAAGGCGATGCTCGAAGACCTCGCCATCCTCACCGGTGGCCGCGTGATCACCGAAGACCTCGGCATCAAACTCGAAGGCGTGGAACTCGCTGACCTTGGTGAAGCCAAGCGCGTGACCATCACCAAGGAAAGCACCACCATCGTCGAAGGTGGCGGCACATCGGATGGCATCACCGGACGCGTGAACCAGATCCGCCGCCAAATCGAAGACACCACCAGCGACTACGACCGCGAGAAGCTTCAAGAGCGTCTTGCGAAGCTCGCTGGCGGAGTTGCCGTCATCAACGTCGGTGCTGCCACCGAAACGGAGATGAAGGAGAAGAAAGCCCGCGTGGAAGACGCCCTCCATGCGACCCGTGCAGCCGTTGAAGAAGGCATTGTTGCTGGTGGTGGTACTGCCCTCATCCGTGCACAAGCGGCCATCGGCGATCTTGGCCTCGAAGGCGACGAAAAGACTGGTGCAGGCATCATCGCCCGTGCGGTCGAAGCTCCACTTCGCCAACTCGTTGCGAACGCCGGCCGCGAGGCTGCGCTCATCGTCGAGCACGTCAAAAAAGGCAAGGGTGGCGAAGGCTACAACGTTGCCTCTGACAAGTTCGAAGATCTCATCGCATCGGGTGTGGTCGATCCTACCAAGGTGACCCGCACCGCGCTTCAAAACGCAGCGTCGATCTCCGGCCTTCTACTCACCACGGAGTGCCTCATCACCGAACTTCCATCCAAGGAAGCGCCAGCAGGCGGCGGTGGTGGCCACGACCACGGCATGGGTGGCATGGGCGGCATGATGTAAATCATCGCGACGGCTTCTAACCGTCAAACGACATTTAAAAGCCGGGCAGGATATCCTGTCCGGCTTTTTTGATGATTTCCAATTCTGTACTCGCTCCGGTGATGGGTTCCAGAGCGTGGTTTTAGGGAAGGCGGGCTTAGGGCCTCGTTCTCAGAAATGAATGGCGTGGCCTTCTGATGCGAGGGTGGCCTCGTGAATCACCTCGGACATCGTCGGATGAGCGTGGATGGTCGAGTGGATTTCGGTTGCCGTCAGTTCTTGGTCGAGGGCGAGGCCCATCTCCGCGATGAGTTCGGTTGCGTTTTCACCGATGATGTGAGCGCCGAGAAGCTCGCCATGTTTTTTGCCGTAGAGCAGCTTTGCGAATCCGTCGGGTTCGCCCGATGCGATCGCCTTGCCGATGGCCACAAATGGGATTTTGCCGACCGTGTACTCGATTCCTTCCGCCTTGAGTGCGCGCTCGGTCTTGCCGACCGATGCCACTTGAGGGTGGCAGTAGGTGCAGCCTGGGAAATTGGTGACCTTCCTTGGCTTGTAGCCTGGGACGTAGAGTCCTTCGACCGCTTGAACCGCCTCGAAGGAGGCAACGTGGGCCAGCCATGGTGGACCATTGACATCGCCGACCGCGTAAACGCCTGGGATCGATGTCTCGTAGCGATCGCCAACGACAATGTACCCGCGATCATCAAGTTTGGGTTGTTGCCCACCAGGAAGTACCGGCTGGATGCCGATTGCGACGATGCAGACGGGCGCGGTGAGGGTGCCGTTTTCCTTCGGGCCTTCGACCGTCAGTTCCACGTGAGTGCCCTTGTCCGCCATGGCGGTGATCTTGGTATTGGTGAGGCAGCGGATGCCTTGTTTGATGAGAGATTTTTCTAATGCATCTCCGACTTCATCGTCCTCGACTGGAAGAATGCGAGGAGCCATTTCGATCAGGGTCACCTTGGTGCCGAATGCGTTGTAAATGTAGGCGAATTCCACACCGATGGCGCCCGCGCCGATGATGAGCAGCTCCTTGGGTTGTTCAGGAAGGATCATGGCTTCCTTCGATCCGATGACCGATTTGCCGTTGAATGGCAGCGGTGGGAGGCCTCGGCTTTTGCAACCGGTCGCCACGAGAATGTCCTTGGTTTCAAGCACTTTGGTGCTGCCGTCGGTTGCTTTTACACCGACTTTTCCGGTGCCTTCGATGGAGCCGAATCCACGCACGTAGTCGATGCCATTCTTTTTCAGGAGATACTCGATGCCGCCTGCGAGGCGATCGGCAACCTTGCGTGAGCGGCCGATGACTGCAGACCAGTCATAAGAAAGCCCTTCGATTTTTAGGCCGAACTCAGCCGCCTTGTGGGTGAGCATGTGGTAGACCTCTGCATTTTTTAGCAGCGACTTGGTGGGAATGCAGCCCCAGTTGAGGCAAGTGCCACCCGCACGATCTGCTTCGACGCAGGCGACTTTTTTTCCGAGTTGAGCTGCGCGGATTGCGGCGACGTAGCCAGCAGGGCCGCCACCAATGACAATGAGATCGTAAGCCATAAGATTGTGTTGTTAGTGAACGCGGGGGAAACTGGCTTCTTGAGAGCCGATTGTCAAAGATGGAAAGGCAGAAACGACCGCTCACTTTCGATCGAATCTGCCTCAGGAACTGCCTTACAGTCGGCGTTCGCGGATTTCGGTGGTGATTTGAGCGGTGAACTCTTCGAGCGTCTTGGTTTCGAGCTCCTCATGGTCGCGGTGGCGAATTGAGACGGTGCCTTCTTCAACCTCCTTAGCGCCAAGGACAATCATGTAGGGTACCCGGTCGAGGCGGGCGAGACGGATCTTTGCACCAATTTTATCGTTGGTTCGATCGACCGAAACGCGGACGCCGAGGTCGGCGAGGATTGCGGCGGTGTTTTCAGCGGCCTCGAGGGTTTTTTCTGAAATTGGAATCACGCGGACTTGTTCCGGAGCCAGCCATGCGGGGAATTTCCCCTCGAAGTGTTCGATGAGGAGACCCGTGAAGCGCTCGAGCGATCCGAAGGGCGCACGATGAATCATCACAGGCGTATGCGGTTGGTTGTCTGCGCCGACGTAGGTGAGTCCGAAACGAACCGGCAGGTTGTAGTCGACCTGCACCGTGCCAAGTTGCCAATCGCGACCAATCACATCCTTGACGACAAAGTCGATCTTCGGACCGTAGAATGCAGCTTCGCCAAGTTCCTCGGTGTATTCCACGCCGAGGGTTTGGACGGCCTGCCGGAGTGCGGCTTCGGCCTTGTCCCAGTTTTCGGCGGAGCCGACGTATTTGTCCGATGCTGGATCGCGGAGAGAGAGGCGGACGCGGTAGTTCTCCATGCCGAGGGTGCCGAGCACTTTTTTGACGAGGTCGAGGCATCCAGTGACTTCTGCGGCGACTTGGTCAGGCGTGCAGAACAAATGGGCATCGTCTTGGGTGAATCCGCGGACGCGTGTCATGCCGCCGAGTTCGCCGGATTGCTCCCAACGGTAAACGGTGCCGAACTCCGCAAGCCGGACTGGCAAGTCGCGGTAAGAGTGGTGGTCGCTCGCATAGATTTTGATGTGGTGCGGGCAATTCATCGGCTTGAGGAGGTAGCCCTCGTATTCGCCTTTTTCCAAGCCGTTGAGGAGCTGCGAACACGTGGCGTCTTCGTCCGCGAGTTTTTCTAACACATCACGCTCGGCGATGGCGGGGTACTGGCTTTCTTGGTAGTAGGGGAAATGGCCAGAGGTCCGGTAGAGGTCGAGTTTGCCGATGTGTGGCGTGAAGACTTGGGAGTAGCCTTGTTTGTCGAGTTCTTGGGTGATGAAGTCTTGAAGTGAGCGACGGACCAATGCGCCCTTGGGCTTCCAAAGGATCAAGCCTTGGCCAACAGCTTCGTCGATGTGGAAAAGTCCGAGCTCCTTGCCGAGGCGCCGGTGGTCCCGTTTTTTCGCCTCCTCGAGCCGGGTGAGATGTTCTAACAACTCGGTGGAGTTCTTGAAGCAAGTGCCGTAAATCCGCTGGAGCGATTGGCGGTCTTTGTCGCCCTTGTAGTAGGAACTCGCGACGCTCATCACCTTGAAGGCCTTGCAATTTCCCGTCCGACCAACGTGAGGGCCGGCGCAAAGATCCCAGAAGTCGCCATTTTTGAAGATCGAGATTTCTTCGCCTTCTGGGATGTCATTGAGGAGATCCACCTTGAAGATGCTTTCGATTTCTCGATCGGCGATGGCGCCAAGGCGACCGGCTTTGGCGAGGCTGAGAGCTTCGTCACGCGAGACCGTGAAGCGCTCGAAGGAATCGTTGTCCTTCACCACTTTTTTCATTTCCTCCTCGATGCGTGGAAAATCTTCCGGTGAGATCCGGTGTTTGAGATCCATGTCGTAGTAGAATCCATTTTCCACCGGTGGGCCTGCGGCGAGTTGGACGTCTGGCCAGATCCGGCAAATGGCAGTGGCGAGGACGTGGGCACACGAATGGCGGAGTCGTTCCAGATCGGTCATCTGGTTGCGTTCGTCGAGAGTCTTGCGTTCGGACATGTTAGAAAAGGTTGGGTGTTTGGAAATGTGGGTTGAGGCGTTGATGGGATTCGATGGGTAGCGATCACCGCTGGCACGAACGCCTTTCGCGGCTGCGATCTAGCGATCCATGAGCGCGAATTTCAGCTCGGCTTCGGAGACGACCTCGCCATTGACGAGGCAGCGGCAGCGGGTCTGGCCGATCGAGCCGCGGGTTTTGATGATTTCGCTTTCGATGAAAAGGGTGTCGCCTGGGAGCACTGGGCGGCGCCATTTCACGTTGTCGGCGCTCATGAAGTAGCCGATCTTCCCGCTGTTTTCCGGTTTGCGGAGCATCAAGACTGAAGAAACTTGCGCCATGGCCTCAAGTTGTAAGACCCCAGGCATGATCGGGTGGCCAGGGAAATGGCCAGCGAAGTATGGCTCGTTGATCGTCACGTTCTTAACGGCAGTGCATTTGCTATCGCCAAGGCAGTCGACCACGCGGTCGACCATTAGGAAGGGGTAGCGGTGCGGCAGGATCTTCAGCACTTCGTGGATATCGAGCACGCTCTCGCCATCCGGAATTTTCACCGCGGCGGGAACCATCGAGCGCATTTTGGCATACTCGGCCTTGAGTAGAGCGGCCATTTGCGTGTTTGGCCCGTGCCCAGGTTTTACCGCGATCACGTGTCCATAGATTCGAATGCCGGACAGCATCAAGTCGCCGATCAGATCGAGTGCTTTGTGGCGGGCGAATTCGTTGCTGAAGCGCATCGGCTCCTTGGACATGATTTCATTGCCGCGGATCACCACGGCGCTCTCGAGAGAGCCACCTTTGATGAGGCCTTTGTCGAGAAGTGGCTTCACGTCCTCGTAGTAAACGAAAGTCCGAGCGGCGCAGATTTCTTTCTCGTAAGTCGTTGGCGTGACTTCGGTGGAGAAATACTGGGTGAAGCGGCCTTCAGGACCCACGTTGGTCACCGACACTTTGAAAGTCTTGCAAGGCACGATGGTGATGAGTGTGCCATCGCCGGTTTCTAAATGAATGGGCTCGCGGATTTCCCACACCTTGCGTGGCGCGGATTGAGCAACCAGCCCGACTTTTTTGATGAGTTCCGCGAAGGGGCGGGACGAACCGTCGCCGATCGGCGGTTCATTCGCGTCCATTTCGATCAGTGCATTGTCAACGCCCATGCCGACGAGGGCAGAAATCACGTGTTCGACCGTGTGAACCTTGACTGAGCCCTCGGCCAGAGTGGTCGCGCGCTCGACCGTTTGCACCTTATCGACGTCGGCGTTGATGAACGGTTGGTCGGGTAAATCGATGCGGCGGAATTTGAATCCATGGCCCTCAGGCGCGGGCTTGAGGGTAAGCGTGACCTTCTGCCCCGTGTGGAGCGAGGTGCCTTCCAGAGTGGCTGGGCCAGCGAGGGTATGTTGAACGGCGGCGGACATGGAGAAGCAGGTTTGAGTTTTATCGGGCAACTATCAAGCCGGAATGGTGCATTTGGGTGCAATCACCTTGCCTGGCAGGGGCCAAATGCGGGCAAGCGTTGAGATTTAGAACAAACTCGACTGCGGGTCTTCGGGCCGACTGGCTTGGACGGGAGCGCCAATTTTTTCGTAAGCAGCGGGCAGGGCGATGCGTCCGCGCGGGGTCCGCATGAGGAATCCTTGCATGATAAGGAAGGGCTCGTGAACCTCCTCAAGCGTCGCGGCGTCCTCTCCGACCGCGACGGCCATCGAGTTTAGGCCGACCGGGCCGCCCCCAAACTTGTAGATGAGGACTTCAAGCAGGCGTTTGTCCATTTCATCGAGCCCCTGCGAGTCGATCTCGATCATCGCCAGTGCGGCGTCGGCGACTTGTTGGTTGATGAATCCCTCTCCGCGCACTTGGGCGAAATCCCTCACCCAGCGAAGCAGGGCGTTGGCCACCCGTGGCGTGCCGCGTGAACGAGAGGCGACCTCCAGCGCACCCTCGCGTTCGATCGGGACTTCGAGCAAGCCAGCCGAACGTTCGATGATCATCGCAAGTTCCTCGTGGGCATAATAGTCGAGGCGGTTGGCGAGGCCAAAGCGCGAGCGGAGTGGTGCCGTCAGCATGCCTGAGCGCGTGGTCGCACCTACGAGGGTGAAGCGGGGCAAATTGATTTGGATCGAGCGAGCGGATGGACCTGAGTCGATGATGATGTCTAGGCGGAAGTCCTCCATGGCTGGGTAAAGGTACTCCTCGATGGCGGGGTGGAGGCGGTGGATTTCATCGATGAACAGGATATCGCCTTTTTGGATATTGGTTAGAATTCCCGCGAGGTCACCAGCTTTTTCGATTTGAGGTCCCGAGGTCGTGTGAAGTTGGGTTCCTGCGGCGTGGGCGATTAGATTTGCCAAGGTGGTTTTCCCCAATCCGGGCGGGCCTGAAAGTAGAACGTGGTCGAGCACATCGCCACGTTGCTTGGCCGCCTCAAGCATCAGGAGAATCCGTTCCTTTACTTTTTCCTGACCGATGAACTCCGAAAACGCGGGAGGGCGGAGCGAGACGTCGAAAGTAGTCTGCGGCGCGGCGGTGGTTTGTTGGTAGAAATTTTCAGGCATCACGCGTGGACGGGAGATTTGAACTCAGCGGAGGCTTTCAGAGAAGCGCGGATTTTTGGTGCTGGGATCATGATGGATGGGTGGTGTTGGGGCGTGAGAAAGGAATGTGGGGGCTAGGTTTTCGACGAGGCAGTGAAGATCAGCAATGGGACGAGTAGTGCGGCATCCGCAAGGACTCGGAGTGAACTCGTGGACCACTGCGAACGAGTCCGGTTTAGGATTTGGAGGAGGGCGGCACCAGTGAGGATCGCGTAGAAGAAGGGGCGGGTCGTTAGATCGGGGTCGCGTAGTGCGAAAACCAAGGAAGCGCCGCCTAACAGCGTCAGTGGCAAGGTCAGTGCGAGCTCGTCCGACGCCTTGATTTCGATGTCGTTGCTTTGGTTGGCATGTTCCCAGAGGTCGATCGCCGAAATGTTCAGGATGCACAAGACGGCGAAGCAAATCATCTCGGGCGAGCGAATCAGGGCTTCTTTTTCGAATCCGGTGTATGCGTGAGCCAGCATCGCGGTGCCATAGGCGAAGGTAAGGCCCGCCACGACATTCTTTGCGTAGGGTATTTCGTTAGACTCTGCGTTAGAAAGGATGGAAAGCGTGAAGAAGCCACCGACCATGAGTGCGCCGACGAGGGCATATCCATAGATGGTCATGGGAAGCCCCTTGATGATCATGACCGATGCAATTCCTGCAGCGGCCCATGCCAAGGCGCCGAACGTGCGGCTGTGTTTGCAGTGGAATTCGTGACGGGCTTTGGATCGAGCGCGATGGCTTCCCATGGAGGCGTCCAAGAGGCGATCTAGCACATAGATCAGCCAGACCACGAGAGCGAGAGAGACATAAGCCAACCATGGGAGGTAATTCACCCGCCACGTTTTCGCGAACATGTACAACCAAGCAACGGCCACGAGCGGAGCATCGAGGCTCAGCAGGTTGGGAATGAGCCAGATTGGCTTGGGACGTTCGGACGGCACTGCGTAATTAGCTTCGCTGAGCGGTGGATCAAACGCAAGTGCGCATTGAGCTCAAGGAGGTTGGAGGCAGTGGGGGAATCGATCCGAATCTCTTTATATAAGCGATATGGCATGAGTCGAGTCCACCGGGAAACCTAGGTCAATCCGAGGTCCCCAAGCCGAGGAGATCGATCAAGCGTTGGAGGTCGTCGTCGCCGTAGTATTCGATTTCGATTTTGCCCTTTTTCGAGGAATGTTGAATGGCGACGTGGGTCGCGAGGTGCTCCCGCAGACGGTTGGTGATGGCGCGGATGTGGATGTCGACTTCGCGCGTTGCCGATGGCTTCTTCGCGTTTAGAGTATCGGCCTGTTCTCCGGTTAGAAACGACTGCGCCAGTTTTTCGGTGGCACGGACCGTGAGTTGGCGGCGGATGATCTGGTCGGAGATTAGCAGTTGGGCGTCTAGGTCTTTGACGGCGAGAATCGCCTTGGCGTGGCCGACGGTGAGACGAGCTTGGGCGACGAGCATTTGCACATCGAGATGCAGTCCGAGCAGTCGCATGGCGTTGGCGACGCTGGCACGGGATTTGCCGACGCGCGCCGCGATGTCATCTTGTTTGAGAGAAAATTCCTCGGCGAGTCGGACATAGCCGGCGGCTTCTTCCATTGGGTTCAGGTCCTCGCGTTGGAGGTTCTCGATGAGTGCCATTTCAAGCACGTCGCGGTCGGAGGCTTCGCGCTCGATGACGGGAACCGTGGTTAGACCGAGTTTGCGTGATGCTCTCCAGCGGCGTTCTCCTGCAATGAGCTCGAGCTTTCCATCGACTGCACGGACAATCAGCGGCTGGATGATGCCGTGCTGGCGGATCGACTCCATGAGGTCATCAAGTGGGGCCTCGACGAATTGATGGCGTGGCTGCAGAGGGCTGGGGACCACTTGGTCGAGGGGGACATCGCGGACGCGCTTGAAGTCCTCCGGTGCGAGCGGTGGTTCCATCGCTGCGGGTGTCGCACTTTTCTTGATGAGTGCGCCGAGTCCTTTTCCGAGTGCTTGTTTCGCCATGGGGGTGGAAGCATGAAGCAAAGTGTGGGAGAAATCCAAGCGGAATTCGGCCAAGCTTGACGAGAGGGGTGCCAGAGGGCATCCATGCCCTGTGAAATCGTTGCTTTTCCATCCTTTGCTCGCTGCAACCTTGGTTGTGGGGCTGTCACCATTGGCTTCAGGCAATCCTCCGCCTTTGGCGCCGCTCCCAGCGATTCCAAGGGAAGAATCCCCTGCGTCTGCGGCCCCGTCAGAGGTGGTTGCGTCTGCCGTCGCGGCGGTGAGCAAGCTCGGAGATGAGGTCGTGATGGGCCGGTATCAAGTTGCGGTTGAGCGGATGAATCCGCTTTGGAAGGAGCGCACCGCAAACCGAATGGGTGGGATGAAGGAGCTTGAAAAACAACTTGCTGGCGTATCGCGTCAGATGCTGCAGCAAGGAGTGAGCATGATTTCATTTAAGCCGCAAGGGCAGCCAAGGTCATACGAGGTTGGGCCTGGCAAAAGGGTCGACCGAGTGAATAGTGAAGAAGTGGAAAGCTTGGTGTTTACCAAGTGGTTGGTTTTGATTCCGACGGAGACCAAGTTCCGCATCATCCGACCAGGGGATCCGAAGCCATTGGTGATCGATAGCACTGGCTTTCAGGTGGCCATTTCAGAGAAGGGAAAGAATGACTGGACTTTCATTGACGGCGCGGGTCTAACCGTGAACGATTTGCGGAGCTTGTTCGGCACCTTGCCGAATGACCTTCAGCTTCCCGTTTTGCAAAAGCGCGAATCCCGTTAGGATCCCCATCATGGCAGTAAAAAAGAAGGTAGAATCGGCGGAAAAAATCTTACACCGCAAGTTGCTCGCACTGTGGGAGCGTGGACAGAGTTCATATTGTGAGGTCAGAGGTTCGGCGATTCATGGCCGCGGAGTTTATGCGACATGTTTTATTCCGAAGGAGACGAAGATCATCGAGTATGTAGGCGAGTTGATCGATAAGGCAGAAAGCGAGTCTCGCGGCATTTCACAGCAAGAGAAGTCACAGAAGACCGGAGACGCGGCAGTCTATATTTTCACCTTATCGAATAAATATGACCTCGATGGAAACGTCCCCTGGAATACCGCTCGGTTAATCAACCACTCATGCAGCCCGAACTGCGAGGCTTGGATCGACGGGAGGAAAATTTTCATCCATTCGACCACTGACATTGAGGTGGGTGAGGAGTTGACCTTCGACTATGGATTCGATGTCGATTGCTACAAAGACCATCCATGTTTGTGTGGAAGGGACGGATGCGTGGGCTACATCGTGGGTCGCTCGCAATGGCCGGAACTTCAGGCTCGATTGCAGGGGGAATCTTGATCGGCTTGTTGCGGTTGAGCATGTGGCTCATCCATGCATCAACTTCAAGCCCCACCAGATGAGCGAGCCAGTGGCTACGAGGAGGAGCACTGAAAGGGTGAGGCTGCGGCTTTGGTCGCGCCTTACATTGGCAACGGCACCCCGGGAAACGAGTTCATCATGAAGCTTGCGTCTTCGGCGGTCCGCAATCTCTGGGTGAGGTGGCAAGGTGGATTCGCGCTCTTTTCGTTCTTCCGCAAGTTTCTTGGGAAGTTCCGAGATCTCCCTCTCCATTTGAAGGAGGCGCTGTTCGGTCTCACGCAGCTGAGTGAGTTCCAAGTCCTCTTTGAGAATGGCATTGCGGCTCATGGCGAGAGGGGCCAAGGGTTATTTGCAGAGATAGACGAGCAGTGCGAATCCCCCGAGCACGACGATCGGGAGATTGAAGGCGAAACCATTGCGAAGATTGGCCATGAACTCGGAGTTGCTGAAGCTACGATTTGAGCCGCGGTTGCGCTTGGAGGCACGACCAAAAATGGCACCGCTTTGGGTTCCTTCGAAATGAGTTGCGGCTTGGTCGTACTCGTCGGCACCCATGTCCAGAGTCATGAAGGCTTTTTCAAGCTTCTCGGCTTGGTTTTCCCGGGTCCAGCTCTCGGGGTTGATTTTTTGGATCTTGTCGAGATGACTCGCAAAACAGACTCGGCATTCCTCCAGATCATTCGCTTCTTGGCGAATTTCAAACAAACCGCGATCCATCAGCGTGAGGGCCGAGGTCAGCTTTTCGGCAAATTCGACCTGCTGGGAAAGGAACGCGTGCTTGCGCTCGGTGAACTCCTCGAGTTCCTGCTTTTTCCGCTCAAGCTCCTCGCGCTGGAGCTGGATGCGGTCGAGATCTTCTTGGGCAGCGCGAAGCTTGCGGTCAAAGTCATCTTCACGGCTTGCGCCCGCATTCGACGGCATTTCCATCTGGGTGGAGCGGATTTTGATGTGGTGAGTGTGTTCTCCGAGTGCGGCCATAGGACTGGAAAGGTTTAAATGATGCAAGTCGGTTAGCCTAAATTTTCGCCAAGGGCGAGCTAAATATTCAACCTTTCCTAACTAATTTTCGAATGCATTCAAGAGTGAGCCTTCAAATGTAAAACATCGGGTCGCCCTGCTTGGTGGCGAGTTGATCTAAAGTGATTTGGCCGAGGGAGTTTTGGAGGCTGTGGGAGACCTGTTCCCATGCCAGTCGGACGGCCGCGCCTGAGTCGCCATCACGGGTGACCGAACACTGCAGCAGCGAGGGATCCACCGCCTCGACGACTTGGCGAAGCGAGATTTGGTCGGCGCGGCGGGCGAGGAGATAACCACCGGCCTTGCCTCTGCGGCTTTCAACGAGGCCGGATCGCCTGAGGTCATTGAGAATCTGCACAAGAAAGTTCGCAGACACTGCTTCGCGTTGCGCTAGGTCCTCAAGCCGTGTAAGAGTTCGCCCGTCATGGTATTTCGCCAGTTGGGCCAGCGCCCGGCAGGCGTATTCCAATTTCTGTGAAATCTTCATGAACGAATCACACCATACCGAAACTCACACGGCGAGCAAGAATCCAGCGGCGCGATATGGCGGCGGGCTTGGCGACCTCAAAAGCACTTGGGAAACGCTGAGAAGTGAGGCGGCGCGAGTCGCTGCAGAGGAATGGACGCTGCAGCACCTCGTGCATGATGTGATCTTGTCGCGGGACTCACTCGCGGCCGCTCTGGGTGCTCGTTTGGCACGGCGTTTGGCGCGTGAAGACATGCCTCGTGCGAGCATGGAGCCATTGCTCACTGGGGTTTTCGAGCAGCACCCGCACATCGTCCATGAGGCGGCGCGTGATCTTGCTGCCATGTTCGAGCGGGATCCCGCCTGTTTCTCACCCCTCGAACCAGTTCTCTTTTTCAAAGGGTTTCTTGCTCTAACGACCTATCGGGTTTCCCATCAGCTTTGGCTCGATGGTCGGCGCTGGTTGGCACTGTATTTCCAAAGCCTCGCCAGTGAGGCTTTTGCGGTGGATATCCATCCTGCAGCTCGGATCGGCTCTGGCATCTTGCTCGATCATGCAACTTCATTTGTCGTCGGGGAGACTGCGATCATCGAGGACGATGTCTCGATTCTGCATGAGGTCACGCTCGGGGGGACAGGCAAAGAGGGTGGTGACCGACATCCGATCATTCGGTCGGGAGTGCTTATTGGAGCGGGTGCAAAGATTCTTGGAAGAGTGGAAATTGGTGCGGGTGCCAAGGTCGGGGCGGGAAGCGTCGTTCTCAATGACGTTGCTGCTCACAAAACAGTGGCAGGCGTGCCGGCGGTAGTCGTGGGGGTTTCGAGCGAATCGAACCCCGCAATCGAGATGAATCAGCGACTCGATTGCAGCTATGACATTTAAGTGGTGTTATTCTGTTAGAATCATTGATTGAATCATTTGTAGGATCATGTTGGATGATTGCATGTGGTCGATTTGAAATCCACTACTGAAAAATCTTGGCGGCTTCGATGAATCTGCTATGATGCTTCGGCTTGATTCCCCCTTGTGAAAAACTCTCGTTGAGCGTCGCCAATTTGTTCCGCGGCGTCATGGAGAGGTTGCGCTTCATTCCGGATTCTTGGGGTTTGTTGAGCTTTCTGGTAGCTGGAAATTCCGTGGTTTTCGGCGATTTGGAAAGGCGAATGAGTTATCCCCCAACCGTGGCCCAAGATTGATGAAGCGTTATGACTATGCAGTGATTGGTGGTGGAATTGTCGGACTCTCAACGGCATATCATCTTGGGAAGTCCTTTCCGAAGGCGCGGATCTTGCTGTTAGAAAAAGAGGGCGGGCCCGCCTTGCATCAGACGGGTAGGAATTCGGGTGTAATCCACTCAGGGATCTACTACAAGCCTGGTAGTTTCAAGGCGCGATTCGCAAAGTCGGGGGCGCTGAGCATGGTGGAATTCTGCAAGGAACATGGCATCCCTCACGAGGTTTGTGGAAAGATCATTGTTGCTACCGAGCATAGCGAAATCGCCCTTTTAGAAAAAATCTATCAGCGCGGAATTGAAAATGGGTGCCCAGTTGAAAAAATGTCATCTGAGCGCGTGCGCGAGGTTGAGCCGCATGTCCAATGCGTCGCGGGTGTGCGCGTTCTTTCGACAGGCATCACCAGTTATCTCGAAGTCGCGAAAAAATATCTTGAGTTGATTCAGCGTGCAGGAGGGGCGGTGAAATTTGGGGCGAGGGTGATCGACATCACCTCCCATCGAGATTTCAGAATCATCAGCACGCCGGAGCAAACAT
The DNA here is from genome assembly GCA_903837825.1 of Akkermansiaceae bacterium. Lineage (GTDB taxonomy): Bacteria > Verrucomicrobiota > Verrucomicrobiia > Verrucomicrobiales > Akkermansiaceae > Luteolibacter. Next base: position 17,438 of record CAILVZ010000094.1, read on the forward strand.
TTGCGGCCAAATCGGTGATCAATTGCGCTGGGTTGCACAGCGATCGGGTTGCGCAGATGGCGGGTGCAAATCCCGGCGCGCGCATCGTGCCATTCCGAGGAGAATATTTCGAGCTGGTGCCTGAGAGGCGGCATCTCGTGAAGACTCTGATCTATCCGGTGCCGAATCCAAATTTCCCATTTCTTGGGGTTCATTTCACGAGGATGATTGATGGATCGGTCCATGCGGGTCCGAACGCCGTGCTTGCTCTGAAGCGTGAGGGCTATTCTAAGACGGATTTCAATCTTCGCGATTTCTACGAAACCCTTGCATACAAGGGGTTCTGGATACTTGCTGGGAAAAATCTGGAAGAAGGGCTTCGGGAGATCCGGCGTTCATTTTCGAAGGCCGCATTTGTTCAGAGCCTGCAGCGGATGATTCCCGAGATCGCCGCGGACGATCTGGTGCCGTGCGAGTCAGGTGTTAGAGCTCAAGCGCTTTGGGAGGATGGTTCGCTTGTCGATGACTTTCTCATCGTGAAGCAGCATGGGGACTTTCATGTCTGCAATGCACCATCACCCGCGGCGACGGCATCGATTGAGATTGGCAAATCACTCGTTCGAAGAATCACTCAAGTCTCAGAAGTCAATCAATTATCATGAAAGTCATTGTCACAGGAACAGAGGGTTATCTCGGCGCATTGCTTGTGCCGCAGTTGTTGGCACAAGGGCATGAGGTCACCGGTGTTGATGTGGGTTATTACAAAAATGGTTATCTCTACAATGCTAAAGGCGACCAGGCGGCCACCATCGTCAAGGACATCCGCCATCTTACGCCGGAGGATATCGAGGGACATGATGCGATGGTACACATGGCAGAGTTGTCCAATGATCCGACCGGCGAACTGGCGCAGCACATCACCTACGAGATCAATCACAAGGGATCGGTTCGCTTGGCGCAGATTGCAAAGGATGCCGGTATCCGCCGGTTTGTATACATGTCATCGTGTTCGGTGTACGGCGTCTCAGATAGTGACAAACCAGTGACGGAAGAAACTCCGGTGAATCCGCAAACTGCCTACGCTGAGTGCAAGACGCTTTGTGAACGAGACATCTTGCCGCTGGCGGATTCCAGTTTTTCGCCGGTGTTTTTCCGGAATTCGACCGCGTTCGGAGCCTCGCCGAGGCAGCGATTCGATCTCGTGGTCAATAATCTGAGCGCGCTTGCGTGGACCACTCAAGAGATCAAAATGACTAGCGATGGGACTCCGTGGAGGCCGTTGATTCATGGATTGGATATTGGCAAGGCCATCTGCTGCGCGCTCGCGGCTCCGACTGATGCGATCCATGGTGAGATTCTCAACATCGGGTCCAACGAGCAAAACTATCGCGTTCGGGAAGTGGCGCAAATCGTGGCCGATTGCTTTCCGGGTTGTGCGACGACGTTCGGCACGCAGGGTGCGGACAACCGGAGTTACCGAGTGAGCTTCGACAAGCTCTCACGGCATTTGCCTGAGTTCTCGTGCGATTGGGATGCCGCCAAGGGAGCAAAGCAGTTTTATGAACTATTCAACCAAATCCAACTTACCGCTGACGACTTTAGCTTCCGCCCATACACTCGGCTCAAGCAACTCCAGTATCTCATCCAGACTGGCCAGATTGATGCTGACTTTTTCTGGAAAACCAATTTGGCCGTCGCGTGACAAATCAGTTAGTCCGTTAGATTCTTGGCGGAGCCGTCTCGTTTACCA
>CAILVZ010000095.1 GCA_903837825.1 Akkermansiaceae bacterium
CGACCCTTCCGTAAGTCCTGCGCCTTAGAACTGTACATGGACATGGCACGGGGAAGGAAAGCGCGAACGAATAAAAAAAATAGACTTAAAAAATTTCATCTGGCATCCGCAGCCGTCAGTGATCACTAAGTGGACGGCAAGCTCGGGGAAAGAAGGCGGGAATTCCCCGATCTGTGCATCCCGTAAGGTCCACACCGAGCCATTCGAGTCCATACCACCGACTGACCTCGGAATGGGGCCAGTGGGGAGGGGCTCGGTGTGGGGTATTCCATTTTTGCGATGTGCTCGTAGTCCTCGCGCATGAGATTGTAGTTGGCGGCCGAAGGCGGCCGAAGGCTTGATGCTAGAGGGGAAATATGCCGCGAAGGAAATCACAGTCTGACTCATCGCGGTAAACTCGGGGGAGCGCTTGAACTTTTCTCGAAGTTCGTCCTTGGACTCGCTCAGGACGCGTGCGCGGTGGAACTCAAACATAATTTGGCCCGTAGCTTCGTCCTTGCCCATGTTAACTCGCACGAGGCTCTTGTTGTTGTTGTCCTCGCACGAGGCTTCGTCGCTATGCAGCCACTTCTTGACGGAGCTCCAATCGGTGCGATCGGCATGCTCGGCTGTCTTGAGTAACTTCCACTTGTTTGATCCATCCTCGAGTTCGCCACGCATGTCCGCTGCCATCTTGACAACGCGATAATTGACGCCAAGCAACCGCATCACCGCTCGGCCCTTGCGGTTCTGAAACACATCAGACGGGATCAGGGCGACAGCCGCGGCCATGAAGGCATTCCTCTCCAAGTCGGTGCGACGCCCACTTGAGGCCAAGACCTCCTTCAGAAAACGCCGTGCTGCGTTCACGATGTCGTCCTTAGCTTCATCATCCGTGTCGGGGAGGCTGCTGCGCAACGGCTCGGGAAGTACCTGCACCAAGCGAGGAAAAAGGAAGATGAACACTACGCTTGACTCAATTAGCTTAAAGCGATACCTGGCGCACGAGTGGCCTGTGAAGGATGCGGTCGACAAGGGCCTCAATGGAGGCAAAGCCGCCGACGCAGAACAAGCGGTGCTCGAGATCGAGGGCCGCCTTGTTCAGTGCGCTCACTCCAAGTACTTTTCCTTTTGGAATGGTTTCACGAAGGGCTGCGGCATCAGTCATCTTGCCCTGGTTCTGGAGCCGAAAAACCTTGGTGAGCATGCCAGCGACCACCGCGCCTTCTCGTTCAGCCTTGCGGGGTCTGGCAGCGGCGGGTGACTCGAGCTCAGCGGCAGGCTCGGGTGCAGATGCTGACAGCGAGGTGGAATCCTCTATATCTTCCTCGCTCCCTAAGGCGTCGAGGACATCGAGGATGAATACCTGGAACGCCTTGAACAGGGCGCGATCACGTTCGGGCATGGCGTCAAGAATCTTGCGCTGCCCTGAGAGTAATTCCTTTACGCGGGCAATCTGGGCGCATAGCTCGTCTTTCTCCAGACCCAGGAGCTCGAGCTCCTTGCACTGAAGGTCGATTTTTTCGCCTTGAAAGTCGATAAGGTCCGCGCCGAGGAGGAGTGCGGTGTTGAGGTCCGAGTTTTCATAGTGTTCGTCAGCTAGTTTACGAAGCTTCTCCGAAACCTGTGACGCGGTATCGCCGGCGGTGCCGATAACAATCTTGGTTTTGCGGCCTAGGATCAAGATAGTGAGGAAAGGTGGTTAAGTTTAGAATTTTTTTCGTTTAAAGTTCAAGACAAAAGTCAACTTCAACTATATTTGAAACGATACCAGCTCTCGACGGGCCGTGCCGAGAACCGAGTCGAGCTCCAGCATAGCCCATCGCCTCAGATCCGGCGTTGTAAGCAGCTCGCGGATTCCGCTTGCGACGCGCAGCGCGACCTTAGAGAGGAGTACAATATGCAACGGTAAATGTGAGACAATAAGAAATAGAAATAGATGTTCATGTACCAGCACGAATCTGGCAATACTCGGAGTCGTTCTCACTGTCGGAAGAGAAGTCGAGAGCAGGAATTTCTTCTTCAATTTGAACTGCATCGGGGGCACCGGTGGAGGAAATGGGAACGTTCACGAGGTGTGCAGCAACTGCTGAGACATCTGGAAATAGATTTATATCATGTAAGGGGAAAAGGGAATATTCACCTTCCGTGACTGTGACAAAATCCGGCTTTGCCGCACAGGCTGCATAAATTACAGCTTTCTCGGACGGAGACTGCTGGAGCTCAAATTGAGGTGCCATCACGCTTGTGGTGCCTTGAAGACCAGATCCCACATTTGCAGAAGTAATTGTGGAATGGGCGCCTGAATCATTCGAAGATTGGAGCGCAGTCAAATTTCATTCTATAAATGAACTCCATTACCTCCCGAATCAAGTCGGACTCGAGCAATTATTTCTGAGGTAATCGTGTCTTCGTTGAAATTACGAAACGTGAGTACACTTCTTTTTTTCCCGCAGAGCTGAACAGTCGAAGAACCACTGCAATTAGGTTCGCCGTCGTAAAATGAAACCGTAAATACCCATATCTGATTCCGTCTGTCATATCATCGGCTTATTCGTAACCAACACAGTTCCCCTATAGGTGGAACCAGTTCAACTGACTGTGTGACCATTGGGTCAAAAGTTCTATACCATGATACAAAAGTTCTCCTAATTAAATGTCAATGTTCAGCCAATCAAAACGCGTTTTTTCTAACTTCTCAACAATGCGTGCTACAGAGTTCGTTCTTCGTGCTACAGAAACGGGGCGCCGCCCCATTGCCAAATCCGTCGAGTTTTTCTCTGTAGCACGCATGGGGGTATAGATATGGGGGTCCAAAGTTTTGACCCAAAAAATCCAAAGTTCCGTTGGCCTTTATAGGATACTGGACCAAAGACAGCGAAGAGGTATCACAGAAAAACAAACCAAAGCTGCAAATTTGTTAATGCCAACGCCAATAGAGGTAGAAAATGTTCTTGAGGTTCGGGCGAAGCAAAAATCCATCCAAGCACGACGGGCGGGCCGCCGCTTTGCAAGCCCGGCAATGAAAAGTCATTTAAGTTACGCGGTTACGGAAGTATAGATGCAGTGGGTCTTTCAGTCTTTTCCAGTAATCTCTGTTTGAGTCCCCAACTCTGGTTTGAATACCCAAAGCTACTTTGGTGATTATTTTTGCGACTAAAATGGAC
>CAILVZ010000096.1 GCA_903837825.1 Akkermansiaceae bacterium
CCAACACTCAGGCATGTACGGTGCCTAGCTCAGTAATAGACGATCGTCGTCTTTCATCTTAGAGCATGGATGGGTCTGATAAACTCAATAGAACTATCCGTATCACGTTCGATAGGAGTAGGACTACTGTGTTGACTCCTATGTCTAGATGCGGCAATACGGCATGCAAAGCGATCTATTCACAAAAGAAGTGAGCTTAGCTACGTACTAAACCGCAATATCCCGGGATCGCTGAACCCGGATATCTCGCTCGAAGGAATCGCCTAAATCAGTCCTGACACGACTGATTTCATTCAGTCCCCACGAGCTAGGATCCATACCTGGTTTGGACCTAGGTCGTCTATGGTCCATGATCGAAATGTAAATGCCTGTTGGTCGTCAACATGATCAAAAAAAAACTCAATATCAAAAAAAGAAAAAAAAGAAAGGGGGGTTTACCAAAGAATGCGTTGAATCAATTCACGCAGTTTCGGTCCTGGTAGAACCTTCGTTAGAAGATCCGCAAGGTTCGAGTGGGTGGGTTCCCATGCAACTCGAATAATTTCCGCGGCTTGGGCTTCGCGCACGCGGTGGTAAGCAATCGCATTATGCTTCTTCTTTAACGTCGACTCCGGGTGGGTTGTTGACGTAACAACTGACTCATTGTCGCAAAAGAAATTGGTCGCACCTTCAACCGGAATGCCCATCATTCGTAGCTTATAACGTAAGCCTTCAATCATTTCAACTGCCGTTTTGGCAGCCACGTATTCAGAACCAAAAGTAGAGGACTCCACAGTGTTCTGTCTCTTCGAATACCACATGATCGGTGCTCTATTCAAGAATATTAGTATCCCTGTATGAGAGCGTCGCGTCGCGCGACAGCCTGCATGGTCAGCATCAACATAGCAGGACATGTTGAGTGATTTTCCGCGTAATTCCGGGGCGTTGGGAGGCGCGGCCTCAGTGGCGCCAGGGTAAAACTCGGTCCAGTCACATTTCACAAATCTAGTCTCGTCAAAGACCGGTCTGGTGTCATCGAAGACCAGCGTCGATCTTTCGTACCGTTTTAGATATGCGAATATATGGAACACTTGTTCCAAGTGTCCCCTTCTTGGGGTAACCGAGTGACGAGACAACATCGCCACTGCAATTAAGAGATCGATCCGGCCGAGCTCGGTGATCCAACGTAGAACACCTATCAATCCCTGGTAGTAGTTCGCGCGTTTGGGATCCAATTCATCTGTTACATCAAGTTCAGGTCGATATCCAACTGTTATAGGTGTCATCACCTTCGTACTAAGTCATTCATCAACTTGTAAGAGTTCGCGCTCGACTTCAGCATCAGCTCATTTAACATATGTGTTAGACGACATTGCCCAACGTGTCTTCGTTGGGTCATCGGAACCTTCAACTTTCCATTTTAAGATGTCTGCACCTAAGTACGAATCGGGTTCCTTGACACTTCCGTCCTTGAGTGTATACTTTGAGGATAAGTAGTCCATTGCTTCTTGAGGTTTATGAGAAATGATGAGGATGTCGTCGACATAACACAGAGCATATTCCCAATATGTGTCCCCATTCGGTTTAGTCATAGGCCGTAACCAGACATCCGGATCGGCTTTACAACTCACATAACCACCCTCACGTAAGGTGGTTGCCATGTGCTCTCTCCATCGGGCGCCTGAGCTCCGTAAACCATAGAGTGCACGTACAATTAAGACAGGACGGCCGACATTGTTGGGTCCAAACTCTAGACCAGCCGTCGTGTATAGCTTCTCCTTCGTTGGTGCATTCAAATATGCGTTCTGCACATCTGCTGAGAGGACGTCTAAATCATTCAGTGCCGCATACAAGAAAGCGATTCGTACGCTGTCTCGCGATACAACGCTTGAGTAGGTCGTCTCCTTCGGGACTTCTGTCAGGTGACCTCCACCAACAAGTCGAGCCTTGCGCGTCAAGTCCGACTTTATGTCAAATATCATATGACATGTTATGTGTTTGTATCCCACAGGGATCTTATCGTTATCATTGAACTCAAATGCTGCCATAACATTCTTCATTTCCTTTTCAATCGCCAGTCGCCAGAAGTCGGTGCCTGTTTTTGCGTCGATTGCAAGTGCCTCCTTGACAGACTTGGGGAATTCAATGCCATATTTATGGGTTTTCTTCCAATATCGTGACGCTACCTTCCCGATAATGCGATCACGTCAGCGTAAAACCTTTTGTACCCACCAAGCGAAGGCAGGTTCAGAGACGAGCTTGTTGGCTTTTGCATACTCTGCTAGGTCAACAGGGTTCGAGTCTTTTAGGTCCTTTAGTGGCAACCATGATGAGGTGCCGTCTTTCCATTCAACGAGTACATCCCAACCTCGGGTCGTCTTCTTGGGATATTTCCGTCCCCCTTTACCGATAAAGAAACCATCGTCTATCGATAAAGCATGTCCGTTCTTACGGTGGTCGACAATCTCTTTGAGGATTGCATAGCTTCGACCCTCACTGTCGATTTGAGAAAACATATTTTCCGCGATAAGGTTTGCCTGTAACGCATCAATACTTCCATCCGGGAATTCAACTTCATATTCGCGGGTGTCGAGCAGTGGATTCACGTTGCGTTGACCCAAGGGTATACCATCCTTGTCTTTGACCCTATTGCGTACGCGTGCCCGTTGTAGCTCTCCACCATGTGGTAGGAGTATTTCAGCTAATAGGTATTCATCATACGATTCGGGTGTGTAGTCATCA
>CAILVZ010000097.1 GCA_903837825.1 Akkermansiaceae bacterium
AAGGTGGGCAACAACAAGGCGTCGCTCGCATAGAGTGCGGCCGCTTCCTGTGGACGCCCGCCATTGATCGCTTCGACCCACATCTTTACAACGCCTGCTGCGTGGGATGAATCTGCTGCGAGATGATCGATGGGAGAATGGTGGTCTATCATGGAGATTTTGAACGCGGAATACTGTTGTCTTGTCTCACATTATGACGGCGACCGTCGCCGATGACCAGTTCTGAAAAAATGTCATTGGCAAGACGCAAGCCTCTGAACATCTATTTTTTATGGCAAACGCAATGGTTATTGGAATTGGCGGTGTGGGATCGGTCATCGGCCAAAAGCTTCACGAATACGACTGTTTCGACCGGATCATCCTCGCGGATATGGACCCCGTTTTTGCGAACCAACTCGCGGCAAAAACGCCGAAAAGCCGGTTTCTTGTGGTGCAGGCCAACGCCATGCACACCGATGCGCTTGCGGCACTCATGCGCGAGCACGAAGTCACCGTGACCTGCAATGCCTGTGTGTGCCAGACGAACTACTCCGTGCTTGAAGCCTGCCTCCGCGCGGGATCCCACTACATCGACATGGCGGCGGATATTTATTCGGCTCCAGGCGTGAAGAAACCGGGCAAGAATTCCTTCGAGGCCGAAATCGAAAGGTTCAACCAACCGTTCCTCGATCGGGGTCTCGCCGGCATTCTTTGCATGGGCATGGATCCCGGCGCGGTGAATGTCTACGCCCGCTGGGCGATGGACCGTCTGGATACTGCCTCAAGCATCCGCGTGTTGGATGCCGACAACGCCGAGGTGCGTGGATATCGCTTCGCCGTGCTTTTTTCCCCGGAGACATTCTTCGAGGAGCTCGGCGCGCCACCCTACTATGTGAAAGACGGCCGTGTGGTGAGCGGTAAGCCGCTGGAGACCGAAATCGAGTGGGTGCGTTTTCCCGAACCGATCGGGCTTCAAAAAACCTACGCTGTGGCGCACGAGGAGGGCGTGAGCTTGGGCATCCACCCTCCCTTTGTGGAAAAGGGCGTTCGCTACTCGGTCTTCAAATACAGCATCCCCGACAAGGTGGTGAACATCTCGAAAAGCCTCCAACTTCTGAACCTCGACACTTGGAAAAAAGTGCGCGTCGACGGGGTGGAGGTTTCCCCCGTGCGCGTCGCCAGCGCCCACTTGCCCAAGCCCGCCCAACTCGGCGCAACCGTGGAAGGCTACTCGTGCGTGGGCACCGAGGTGCGCGGAACCAAGGACCGCAAGCGCGTGGAGTATTTCGTGTATTCGATGGACAGTCACCGCGATACCTACGAGAAATATGGCTACTCCCTCACACTCGTGCAAACCGGCATACCGCCCGCCATCACCGCCAGACTTCTCGCCACCGGAAAAATCACCGAGCGCGGAGTCATGATGCCCGAAGCGCTCGACCCCGAGGAACTCATGAATTGCTTCTCCCGCGAGGGCCTGCCCACCTTTGTCGAAAAACGCGAAGTCGAACGCATCTGAATTAAAAATCCAACGCCTCGCGAAAGGCGCCATCGCTTATTATGATTTTTTTAAACTCTGCTAAGTCTGTCCAAAAACTATGAAACCCTTCTACCTCGACGGCTGCTGGGTGGAGACTCAAACCTCCGAGGCTGTCCACAATCCCTGGTCCGGAGAAAAACTCGCCGATATCTGCAC
>CAILVZ010000098.1 GCA_903837825.1 Akkermansiaceae bacterium
CCAAGTCGGGATGCCTTGCCGCCAGGGTATCTACGCGACTGAACCGTGGCGGAACAAACCGAGCCTGAACAAGCGCGAAGCCAACGCCACGCCGGAACCATTCCGGGACGCGCTGATCGCGCTTTCTCTTCAGGCTAACGCTTATTCACCAGACCCCCCTTAACATAATTTTCTGTGATGAACGCGACCCAACTACAGATCAAAACTGCCGAAATTGAGAAGTTGAAGACTTCCATTCGGCAGCAAGGAAAAGCACTTTCGACCGAACGCGACTATGCCCGTTGGGTCGGCAAGTATCTGGATTTTATATGCTCTGTGAAGTGGACGGCTGAAACGGATTCCGTAGCAAAGGTTGAGCGATTCCTTGGGAAAGAAGCCAATCGGGGAGTTGCTGCCAGCACTCAAAACTGTGCTTTTGCCGCGATCCTCTACTATTACGAGCACGTTCGGAAAGCGAAGCTGGAAAATGTCGATGCGCTTCGGGCCAAGGTTGGGGAGAGAATCCGTGAATCTCCGAGCCGTGAAGTTGTCCGCAAAGTTCTGATGGCGGTTCAGGATTCTGGTGGCTATCCCACTCGGTTGATTACCCATCTGATGTATGGATGCGGAACACGTATCGGCGAGACGCTGACAATTCGATTGAAGGATTTGAATCTCGATTCTGGCAAACTTACGATCCGCGAGGGCAAGGGCCACAACGATCGCTTTCTGAACATTCCTCCAAGTCTGATTCCAGCCCTGCGGATTCAAAAGTCCGTAGCCGAGGCTGAAGCTGCCAAGTATCGAGCCTTGGGAATCCCTATCAAGCTGCCGTCACTGATGGCCAAGAAGACTCCGAAGGCTCGATTTCAAGAACGCTGGGCTTGGTTGTTTCCTCTGGATCATGCGTGCCAAGATCCGCGAGGTGATGGCCGGGTGACCTGGCATTGTTTGCCGGGACCTGTCCGTCATGCGGTGAACGATGCCTGCAAACGCTCTGGAGTCGAAGGGTTGACTCCACACCAGTTCCGCCATGCCTGGGCAACTCATGCCGCTGATGCAGGCGCACGTATCGAGGACATTCAAGAGGTGCTTGGACATAAGGACATCAAGACTACGCTTCGATACATTCACCCAAATCCTGAGCGCGTGCCGAGTCCGCTGGAATCGCTCGGTGTCGCTATCTGACATTTTCCCAAACTCTATGAAAACTGACATTGAAATTCAAACCCCTCGACTCTCTAAGGCGATGCTCTCCGGGGATCGTAATACTTTTCAACTGCTCGAAATTGCTGCCAATGAAATCCCCAGCGGGGATCCTCGTGATTTGCTGTTGGGAGCATCGAAGCTCTTCGGAAAGCTCCAGAATCAATTGACGAGCAAAATCACTCCATGAAGCGCCCGGCCTTTCAATTTTACCCGGCTGACTGGCGCAAGGATGCCGCCTTGCAATCATGCTCCATTGCCGCCCGTGGGCTGTGGATGGAGATGATTTGCATCATGCATGAGTCAGAAAACTACGGATTTTTAGAAATAAATGGGAAGAAAATGTGTGAAAAAACGCTTGCTCGCCTTGTTGGAGAAACGCCAACAAAATTGAAAAAATATCTCTCGGAACTCGAAGCAATGGGAGTGTTTTCAGTGAATAAGAAAGGGGTGATTTTTTCCCGAAGAATGCTGAAAGATCAACAGATTCGGGAGGCTCGTGCTGATGGTGGCAAGGCTGGTGG